>JAICKT010000339.1 GCA_025927795.1 Parafilimonas sp.
ATTAGCGCATGCAAATCCGCAAGCTGTTAATATGGACAGCGCAAAACTTTATTCAACCATTGACAGTATTGCTGCAGATGCGATTGCGCAACATGCAACACCGGGTTGTGTAGTATTGGTTGCTAAAGACAATAAGATTGTAATGGATAAAGCGTATGGTTATTTAACATACGATAAAAAACAGCCGGTTGATACAAACACCATTTATGATTTGGCTTCTGTTACAAAAATTTCTTCTACGTTGTTATCTGTAATGAGATTGTATGATGAAGGAAAGCTTGACATTAATAAAACATTGGGTGATTATTTGCCCTGGGTTCGCGGAAGCAATAAAAGTGATTTGGTTTTAAAAGATATATTGCTGCACCAGGCTGGTTTGATTGCGTTTATTCCCTTTTATAAAGAAACGCTCGATGCGCAGGGAAATCCCAATCCAAATATTTATCATCGCTTTCCTGATTCGTTATATTCTGTGCATGTTGCAGCAAACATGTATATGCGCAAAGATTGGGTTGATACAATGTTTGAACGCATTTTGTTAAGCAAGTTAGAGTTGCCTATAAAATATATATACAGCGATAATGATTTTATTTTTTTAGGAAAGATTGTTCAGCAGATTACGGGTATGCCGTTAGATGAATATGCGGCAAAAACTTTTTATAAGCCGATGCATTTGTACAACACTACATTTAAACCTTTCGAACATATCCCGATAAATAATATTGCACCTACAGAAGATGAGCAGCAGTTTCGTGAACAATTAATTCGCAGTTATGTGCACGACCCGGGTTCAGCAATGTTTGGTGGTGTTGCAGGACATGCAGGTTTATTTAGCAATGTGCATGATTTGGCGATTTTATATTCCATGTTATTAAATGGCGGCGAATGGAATGGCGTTCATTACATAAAAAAAGAAACGATAGATTATTTTTCGCAATACCATAGTGAAATTAGTCGCCGTGCTTTTGGATTTGATAAACCCGAAAAAGATAATGCCAAGCGTAAAGAACCATATCCTTGTATAAGTGCGTCACCATTGGCTTACGGACATTCTGGTTTTACAGGTATTTGGGTTTGGAATGACCCCAAATATAATTTAGAATTTATTTTTTTATCGAATCATGTAAACCCGGAGGGCGGCGCTAATACAAACCTTATTACAATGAATGTGCGGGGTAAAATACTTCAGGCCGTTTATGATGCGATGTACAATAAATGAGAATTAAAAGATTTCTTTAATCGCAGCAGTCAGAAATGTTTTAAGCGAAACACTGTTCATAATTTTTAATTCTTCTTTGAGAGATGTTTCGTTATCTAAAAATTTAAAAATGATTTGCACAGAATTGTTTTTAAAAAGTTGTGCAAAGATTTTATCGCCACTCATTTTTTTATGTTTTAAAACATTCAATAGAATGCTATCATATAAATTAAACCGTTTTTCAAAAAAAGGTTTTGTAAGCAAAGGATTTTTTTCATGCAGCAAAGCGTCAATAATTTTTGCAGTATGTTTTTGTATAAATTGAAAAGTATAACCGCTGCTCGCTTTTGTATCTCCGCCCGCAATTCCAATATTAATTATTCTGTTATTTCCTTTTGAAAATTTATAATTCGTCATTGGAATAACGCCAAACTCTGCATGAAGTATTTTATACTCTTTTATTTTTAAGATTGATGTGATATAATTTTCAAGTGCTGCATTATATTTTTCCTGCTGAAAAACTTCTTCTGAGAAAACAGTATATTCAATAAGTGTTTTATTTTTTGCAACAGGTAAAACATAAACGAATGCCGTTCCTTCACCCTGACTTACTCTGAAATCCATAAACGTTGCAATGGGTGTATCAAAAATATTTTCAGCAGTTTCAATCATCCATCCTTTAAAATGCTGTAACAAAACATAGGTATTTTTTTGCTGTAAAGCCTGTTGCTTCCAATCAGTAAAAAAAATACTGTTGAAAATATATTCTGCATGAAATTCTTTGTCAACTGCTTTTACAGCAGCATAACTTTCATTACTAAAAACGGATTGCACTTCTTCATATATTATATCAATGTTGGGATGTTGTTTTGCTTCAGCTAAAACAGTTGTATATAAGTCAATGCCGCGGATCATTTTATATTCATAAGGCAGTAAATCAAATCTTGCTGAAAAATCATTCGAATAAAAATCTATTTGTTGCCAACGATGATAAACAATGTCTTCAAATAAGCCGGGTTGTTGCTCCCAGAAACACCATGTTCTGTCATTAGCAATTTTTTCAACCTTATCAATTAATAATACTTTTTTATTGCTGAAGTATTGATGCTGCATCATGCTGCGCAATAAACTTAAGCCAGCACAACCGGCGCCTGTAATTATGTAGTCGTATTCATTAACCATTAATCTGATGCGTTATTAAGTTGTGTAAATACGCTATTTTCTTAATCGTCATTCGACGAAGGAGAAATCTCTTGAATTTATATCAGCTTTCATCTTATGAGATGTCTCGTTCCTCGACATGACGTTCGTAGAGTCAAACATTATCAATTAACTCTAAGTTATGGTACGTGAAATGAAAAGTATAATTAATGTAGCTTGTAACAAATTTAAAGTCTAACTCCCTTAAGGGCTGGTGTTATCATAGGCAACCAAATGTATTATTTCTCCATTATAATAATACATTCTGCCGTTTGTTGTAAGATATTTTTTTTGGGTTGTTTTATCAGGCAAAAATTTATCTGTGAAAGCTTTTATTTCATCATGCTTCTTTACCGGCACACCATCGTCTGGTAAAATGGAATGCACATAACTTTTAATCATTTCAATGTATGCAGCAAGGCAAATATCTGAGCCTGAAAATATTTCTGAATTGATTATTCTATCGCCGGTTATTGCAATGAAACCTGCATAACTGCTGTCACTTTCCCGCATTTTATTTATAAAATAATGCAGGTAAGAAGTATCATCAAGCGAGCTATCATCGTAAGCTTTTAAATATGCAGACGTTTGATTTTTTTTATTTTTTTCAGCAAGCTCTGCATCAATCTGTTTCCAGATTTTGCTTTGACGTTGTGTTTCATCAATCTGTTTTCTTACACGTACATCTGCGGTGCCTGCATGTTTAAAAGGTCGCGACTTATCATCCCATCTTCCTTTTTCAATACAAAATACAGGCAGGTAATTTTTGTTTCGTCCGGCAGGTATTATAGTTGTTTTACCAAATGCCCTGTCTTGTTTGCCGCCCTGCACCATTTCTCCGCTCATTAGTAAAACATTATCTTTTGAACGGTTCTTAACAAGCAAAGTAGTAACATCTGCTCCGCCATCTGCGGTGTTTTCTTTAATAACAATTTTACGTTGCTTCAATGCATCACTAAAACTGATGACTTTGTTATCGAATGCAGTAATATTTTGAAAACTTTCTGCTCCGCCTTTATCTTTAAAACGAATTGGTATAAGCTGCAATTTTTTAAACGTCCACGGGCTATCGTACTGAACACTTAATTCATTATAAGTAAGCTGTGCTTTTGTTTGCTGATGAACTAAAATCAACATCAATACAAAAAAATAAATACGGATATTAAGCAGAAGTTTGAGCATCAGTAAATATTAAACGCATAATTATAAGCATTGTTATAATATTATGGTTGAATAAAATTACTTGTTATACAAATAAAAAAGCCACTGTTTAAGTGGCTCGTGTTTTTTAAGTTGCAGAGTTGTTGAAAATTTTTATTTTCCGCCGCCACCCATTTGCATTCCTTCCTGCAAACCCTGGTTTGCATTTTTACTTTGGCGTTTAAACAGCGATACATCCATCTTTCCAAAACGATAAGTAAAATTTAATCTTACCATTTGCGGATCGTTTCTCCTGAAATAATCCTGGTAGAAAGCATCGCTTGATGAAATTTGCTCACTGGTAAGTGTTCTGAAAATATCGCTGATACTAAGTGTAACAGACGCTTTATTTTTAAGGAATGTTTTCTTCACCGCAAAATCTGCTGACCAGAATGGTTTTATGTATCCCTGTGAAGCAGACTGTGCCTGCGATGGCGGACCAAAACCACGTTGACCTGAATTAACCGGCAAATTTGTTTTGCTTTGATAATTTGCAGAAAGCTGAATGGTAAAGTTTGAAGGCAGTTTAAAATTATTATTTAGTTTTCCGAACCAGCTTAACAATGCAGGCTGGGATGGAATAGTGTCCGAAGTATTAATTTTTGAATTATACACATTCACGTTTGCATTAAAATCCCACCACTTTGTAACATAGTTTACAGAAGTAAATTCAAAACCATAAGCATAGCTTGAATTTGCATTAATATATGTTCTGATAAGCTCTGTTTTATCAACAGCAGGATCATACTGCGGTCCTTTAAAACTTGTTATAAGATTATTTGTATGCTTATAATATGCTGACGCAAGAAACGTGTTGTTTTTACCATACGTTTTGCTGTAAGAAAATTCAAACGAATTAGTAAACTCCGGAACAAGATCAGGATTACCGCGTGTTATATCGGTGGTATCTGTTCTGTCAGTATAAGGTATCAACTGAAAAAAGTTAGGTCTGTTTATACGGCGCGAATAATTCAATTGCAACTCTTGCCTGTTGCCCAATTTCTGACTAAGAAAAATAGAAGGGAATAAACTTATTGGATAATTATGTTTGAAAGTTGCTGTATCATTCAAAACACCAGTGTAATCACTGCTTTCTGCACGGAAGCCAATTTCATAACCAAATGTTTTTATGCTGCTGGTTAAATTAATATATGCTGCATAAACATTATTGGTGTTATGATAATTTACACTTGAGCCCGGAAGCTTAGTAATAGCTGAACCATTAACAAAGTACAAATCATTTATGTTTGATAGTTTATTGATTTGTGCCCGCAAACCTGCTTCAAGCTTTGTATTTTTTGTAAGCGGATTGGTATAATCCGTTTGCATAGTAAAGAATTTATTATTACCTGTTGAAAGTTGCTGCTGGTTAAAGTTGCCCGTAAAATTGCCGGCTGCATCATAATTTTTATTAGCGTAA
>JAICKT010000624.1 GCA_025927795.1 Parafilimonas sp.
CAAAGTTAATGAGAATGAGGAAGACGGTGCAAAAAAGTGAAGTAATGGATCAATTGCTCAGGTCAGCAACTTCAGTCAGATTTTAGCCCTCGCAGGCGTTATCAGGCTGACCGAGAATGTTTTTTGCAAAGATTTTCTTGTCTTTTGTTTTAAACGATAATTTTATTATTCATTGGTTTAAAAATTTTAAGCCAGTTTAAGCTTATGTAATTTCTTCAGGTTATGACCAATGCAGATTAATTGCCATTCTGCCGTTGTTTTTTTAGTTCCTTTTAAATAAAGATTGATGTATTTAAGGTTGTATTTAATGTTTCCAAAAACAGACTCAATGCGCATTCGTTTCAGGTATTTTATTTTTCCTTCTATGCTGTTTAGTCTTTCTCTTATTTGTTTTCGGATAAACTCTCTTTTTTCAATGTGTATCTGGCGATATATTCCTTTTGTACAACATCGAGTTTGTTTGTTACATGTGTGGCAATCATTACAACGATATACTTTGCTTTGTTGTTTTGTTCTTTTGTTTGTGTTGTTACTGTAAAAAGGTAACTCTTTGTTTTCAGGGCAGATAAAGCAATCTTTTTCCTGGTCATATGTAAAATGGTTTCTGTGGTATGGATTGTTTTGCTTTTCTACTTCATCATTCATTTGCTGGTCCGGTATGTAAATTATCTTGTTTCTATTATTTAGTTCTTCATAATTGTCAAAGGTTGCATAACCACTGTCTGCCAATATCTCTGTATAAACATCTTGTGTTATTTGCTCTGCATTATCAACTGATGTTATGGTTGATGTACGATCACTTGCACAATTATTTGTATAAGCGCTTACAATAATTCCATCTTCACTCATAGCAGTCTGGCAACTGTAATGCAAATCAAGTTTGCCATTACCTTTAATAAACTTTGCTTCTTTATCGGTTAAATTAATTCGTTCTTTTTCATTGTTCATTTGTTCAAGTGCCTGCTTGATTTTTTCTTTTAGCTTTTGCTTTGAACGTAATGTTTCTGGTAGTTCATCGCCGCGTTCTTGTCCATAGTGTTCGTCTTCTTTCTTATCTGTTTGCTCTGCTTCATTCAACATGTTTTTAATATCGGCATCTATGCGTTCGACCCATTGTTCATACTGCTCTTTGGTTTTACTGCGATCTGCGCTGGCATTAGCTTTTAATTTAGTGCTGTCAATAATAAGCATACCCGCTTTGCACATGCCAAGCGCTTTACACAACTGCACGATATGCATGAATGCTATTTGTATAAAATCAATATTATCTTTTCTAAAATCATTAATGGTTCTAAAGTCAGGTTTATACATACAACTTAAATACATAAAGGCTGTATCGCTTTCGCAGGCTGCTGCAATCTTTCTGCCTGAACGTATGCCAATACTATAACCATAAAATAAAAGCTTAAGCAATAAATGCGGATGATAACTCTTCTGACCTAAATAACTATACTTCCCTTCTACTTCTGCTACATCAATTGTTTCAACTACTTCATTAATTACTCTTGCTAAATGATCACAAGGAATAAAGTCTTCAATGCTGGGTGGCAACAAAAAAAGCTGCTCATTATTTGTTGCTTTAAATTTTTGCATGTAAACAAGACAACTTATAACTATGTTTTGTTATCGCTAAATATCAACACATGTGAATTCTCGGTCAGCCTCTCAGCACCAACCCACTAGAAAAATAAACAACAGCTTTGTGAAACTAACGCATTGGAAAGATGTGAGTGAATATTCAACGCATCGTCCCTTAGCAGAAGACGATGCCGGACATTCAAACA
>JAICKT010000127.1 GCA_025927795.1 Parafilimonas sp.
GGATTGAACCTTGTTGATATATCTTCTAATGATGTGGCGTTTAATAAAAATATTAATGGAGGCTTAGGTATCGGCTGCCTGTTAAACGATTTTGTGCAGGTAGCTGTATTTTATGATATTTCAACCGAGCGGCAACTGCGGGATTACATTGTTAGCACATACATTAATAAATCTATACCAAACGGCAGCGCTGTTTATAATGCATTAGATGAAAACGATAACAATTTATTTTATAATAAAACTTTTGGAAGTTTCTCTTTTAAAATAATTTTTTCACTTGCAAACAAAAAATCATAAAACTAAATTTCACATACTTCATTTCTGAATCTTCCTAAAAATTTGAATAATATTCCCCTAATAACTCCCTAAACCCTTTTGTGTATTCATTCTTCTCCTCCATAATTATCATTTCAGATTGAGTAAATCCTGTTGAAAACCTATCAACCCAAAAAATAGTTCTGAAATAATTATGCTTTGGTGTTTGTTTAATAAAAACTTTTTTTTTCACGTGCAGTTTATATTTCAACAATAATTCTTCAAAATATTTTGTACGATGATAAGGCAATAAACAAAAAAAGTTTCCATCTTCTTTAAGCAATAAATCAACAATAGAAATTAATTCATCTAAACTTAGTGTATCGCTGTGTAAAGCAAGACTGCGTTGTTTGTCTTTACTTTTTAAATCGTTTTCAAAAAACGGCGGATTACAAATAATAACATCATACTTTTTATTCGCTGATTTTGCGAATTGCTGAATGGAATCATTATAAATATTCAATCTTTCTTTCCATCGGGAACTATTAAAATTTTCTTTCGCCTGTTCTGCCGCAGCTTTATCAATCTCAACCGCATCAATAATTGCATAAAGATTTTTCTGTGCAAACATTAATGATAATAATCCTGTACCTGTTCCAATATCAAGAACGTGCATATCTCTCCTTCCGCCGGAGGGAGTTGGAGGGAGGCAGCTACCAAACAAACATGCATCTGTACAAACTTTCATTGCACATTTATCCTGGTGAATAATAAATTGTTTGAATTGAAAATAATTATTGGGCATTAATTTTTATTGAACGTAATATTTAAAAATAATTTCTGCGTTTCAAAAAACGATATTTTATTTTCGCCGCATAACTATAGTATGAATATTCTTTTATTAGGAAGCGGTGGAAGAGAACACGCACTGGCGTGGAAAATTATTCAAAGCAAACATTGCGATAACTTATTTATTGCACCCGGCAATGCAGGTACATTACAATGCGGAAAAAATATAGACATCAGCGTAAACGATTTTGAAGCTATCAAAAAATTTTCAATAGAAAATGATATTGAGATGATTGTTGTTGGTCCTGAAGAACCGCTTGTAAAAGGAATTTATGATTTCCTTTCCTCATCATCTAATCAATCCGGTAAATCCTGGTTCTGTATTGGTCCATCTGCGAATGGTGCTCAACTGGAAGGCAGCAAAGCATTTTCGAAAAAATTTATGCAGCGCAATAATATTCCAACCGCTGCTTATGCCGAGTTTACAAAAGATAATTTTGAAAAAGGGAAAAAATATATTCAGCAACATACTTTGCCTGTTGTTTTAAAAGCAGATGGTCTGGCTGCGGGTAAAGGCGTTGTTATTGCAAATACACATGAAGAAGCATTAAACAGTTTTGAAGAAATGATCATTCATCAGCAATTTGGTGAAGCATCTTCAAAAGTTGTAATTGAAGAATTTTTAGATGGAATTGAATTAAGTGTTTTTGTTTTAACAAATGGTAAAGATTATAAAATTATCGGTCATGCAAAAGATTATAAACGTATTGGTGAAGGTGATACAGGATTAAATACCGGTGGTATGGGTTGTGTGAGTCCGTTGCCTTTTTTAACTAATGATTTCATGCAAAAAATCGAAACAGAAATTATTCAGCCAACAATAAATGGTTTGCAAAAAGAAAATATCATCTATAACGGTTTTATATTTTTTGGCTTGATTAAAGTTGGCGACGAACCTTTCGTTATTGAATATAATTGTCGTATGGGCGACCCGGAAACAGAAGTTGTAATACCGCGGTTAAAGAATGATATTGTAGAATTATTTTTATCAATTTATAATAATACTCTAAAGAACACAGTTATTGAGTTTGATGAAAGAGCTTGCGCCACGATCGTTGCAGTAAGTAAAGGTTATCCCGGCGATTATGAAAAAGGAAAATTTATTCAATTCAACAATTCAGTAATTCAGGAATCTGAAAATTCAATCATCTTTCATGCAGGAACAAAAATGAACAGTGATGGAACTATTGTAACAAACGGCGGGCGCGTATTGGCAGTTACTTCTTTTGGCAGGAATATTGCCGATGCAGTGCAACTTTCAAAAAATGTTTTAAGGAATATTTTTTTTGAAGGGATGTATTTTAGAAACGACATTGGATATGAATTTAGAAGCGAATCATAATAATCAATCTTTAAAGAGCTGTTTATGCCTTATGTTTTACGATTAGTAATTCATCAAATATAAACACACATTTTGCACATTCAGAAAAACCTATGAAAACACTTGCACAACAGCTTTGCAAATTCAAATTATTTCGTACACCTTTGCGAACATTACATTAACAATAAGATATTAAATATAAATGGGACTTTTTAATTTTTTTACACAGGAAATTGCGATTGACTTAGGCACCGCAAACACCCTGATTATACATAACGATGAAGTGGTGGTGAATGAACCATCTATTGTCGCCCTCAACAGAAATAATCCTAAAGAAGTTTTGGCTGTTGGTAAGCGCGCATTAATGATGCATGAAAAAACGCATGAAAGCATACGCACGGTTCGTCCTTTAAAAGATGGTGTAATTGCAGATTTTAATGCGGCTGAATTAATGATTAAGGAAATGATCAAAATGATCTATCCAAAAAAACCATGGATTGCGCCAAGATGGAGAATGGTAATTTGTATTCCATCAAGCATTACGGAAGTTGAAAAACGAGCTGTACGCGACAGTGCTGAGCAAGCAGGCGCAACAGAAGTTTATCTTATACATGAGCCAATGTCTGCTGCGTTGGGAATTGGTATTGATGTTGAAGAGCCCGTTGGAAACATGATTATTGACATTGGCGGCGGAACAACCGGTATAACTGTTATTGCATTAGCAGGTATTGTTTGCGACCAAAGTATAAGAATTGCAGGCGATGAATTTACTGCTGATATTATGGAAGCTTTGCGCCGTTATCATAGTTTGTTAATTGGTGAGCGCACTGCAGAACAAATAAAAATTACTATTGGCGCAGCAATGAAAGATTTGGAAACTCCGCCGGAAGATATGCCTGTAAACGGACGTGATTTGGTTACCGGTATTCCAAAACAAATTATGGTAAGTTACCAGGAAGTAGCAGAAGCAATAGATAAATCAATTTTTAAAATTGAAGAAGCTATTTTAAAAGCATTGGAAACAACGCCGCCTGAATTAGCTGCGGATATTTATCGCAGAGGTTTATATTTAACAGGTGGTGGCGCATTGCTTCGTGGTTTAGATAAGCGCTTAAGTCAGAAAATAAAATTGCCTGTTCATATTGCAGAAGACCCGTTAATCAGTGTGGTGAGAGGAACAGGATTGGCTTTAAAAAATTATCAGCGTTATCCTTTTGTAATGAAATAAAAGATAAAATACAAATCCAAAAATCCGAAATTCGAAAACATCACTTCGGATTTCGGATTTTTAATTTCGTGCTTTAATGCGAAATATTATAGCCTTCATACGCCAGTTTTTCAACTTCTTTTTATTCCTTGTTTTAATGGGAATTTCTCTTGGCATCCTTATAAATTATAATCAAACTTACCAGGCAGTGTTTTCAAACATTGCAAATGAAGCAACGGGAAAAGTTGGTGCACAATACAACAGCGTCGAATATTATTTCCGTCTTAAAAAAACAAACGAAGCGCTTGTTGCAGAAAACGCAGAGCTGCGTGGATTATTAAAACAAAGCTTTGAAGGACCTGATACATCATCAGTAATTAAAATTGATTCTTTATTAAAAGATACTTTAGGTCGCGTTCGCAAATTTCAGTTTCTTTCCGCAAAAGTTGTTAACAACGATATATCAGACCAGAATAATTATATAACACTTTATCGCGGAAGCAAGCAAGGCGTTACAACAGATATGGGCGTAATTGGTCCGCAGGGAATTGTTGGCAGAGTAATTTTAGTGAGTAATAATTACTGTCGAGTAATGAGTTTATTAAACCGCAATACGAAAGTGAGCGCCATGACGAAGAATGGTTTTTATACAGGTCTTGCAGATTGGGATGGCAAAGACCCGCGTTATATAACACTACATAATATTCCTAAATCAGCAAAAGTAAAAATTGGTGACAGCATACTTACAAGTAATTTATCAGGAAGTTTTCCGCCAGGTATAATGGTGGGCACTGTTGCTGCAATTCAAGGTGATCCTGGCAGCGGTTTTTATGAATTGAAAATAAAAACATCAACTGATTTTTACAGCTTGCAATATGCTTATCTCGTTGACAATGTAATTTGGGCTGAACAAAAACAATTAGAAGCTAAAACGCCAAAAGAAAAATGAGCAGCCTTTTAAAAAATATATTCCGTTTTATACTGTTTATTGTTGTGCAGGTTTATATATTAAATAAAGTTCCGCCTGTACATCAGTTTGTAAAACCCTACATCTATTTTCTTTTTATTTTATGGCTGCCGTTTAATATGAATCGCGCCGGGCAAATGTTTGTAGCATTTATATTCGGTTTAACGTTTGATTATTTCAGTGGCACGCCGGGTTTGCATACTATGCCTTGCGTATTCATTGCATACCTGCGACCATTTTTATTAAATCTTTTAATACCACAGGAAACAACACAGTTAAGCTTTGCAGAACCATCTGTAAAAAGTATGGGCTGGGCTTCATACGGCACTTACGTGCTTATACTTACATTTCTGCATATTGCATTATTAGTGTTTATTGAATGGATGGAGTTTGGCGATTTTGTTTTTTTTATTGGAAAAGTTACAGCTACAACTGCGCTTAGTTTAATTCTTATTTTTATTGCAGAAATGCTTTTTCCACGGCAGGGAAAACATAGAACAAATGTTGCTTAATGGCATTGCTTATTTATTTTATTGATTGATGCGCATTCTTGAAGATACATATCAGCATAAAGGATTAAGAAAAAAATTGATTGATCAACTACGCGCCAAAGGAATTACAAGTGCGTTGGTACTGGAAGCTATGTATAATGTGCCACGACATTTTTTTTTAGATTCTGCTTTTGATAAAATTGCTTATGAAGACCGGGCTTTTCCTATTGGGCAAGATCAAACGATTTCGCAACCTTACACCGTTGCATATCAAACACAATTATTAAATGTTCATCGCAGTGAAAAAATATTGGAAATAGGAACCGGAAGTGCTTACCAGGCTTGCATTTTAGCTGAAATGGGAGCGTGGGTATTTACTATAGAACGGCAAAGAAAATTATTTGATAACAACAAAAATTTTTCATACAAAGCAAAATATCCAAACATAAAATTTTTTTACGGTGATGGATTTGAAGGCTTACCAACTTTTGCTCCGTTCAATAAAATTTTAATTACTGCCGCTGCGCCTTTTGTTCCGCCGAAACTTGTTGAGCAATTAAAAATCGGCGGCTTAATGGTTTTACCTGTTGATGAAGATGGCAAACAACGCATGTTGCGTATAACAAAAAAAGTAGGCGGAGATTATGACGAAGAATGGTTTGATTATTTTTCTTTCGTTCCAATGCTTAAAGGCAAAAATGGGTAAAAAAATTTCACGCAAAGAATTTTAAGTAAGCAAAGAAAAGAAGCCTTTGTGCCTTTGCAAATTTTGTCTCTTTGCGTGAAATAACTTCTTTATTCAACAACTAACTTTTCCGTATCAATTCCATCGTTCGTTACAATTTTTATTACATACACACCTTTGCTTAATTGCTGTATTGGAATTGATATCTGTTGATTGGCAGTTATATTATTTATTGCCGTGCTATAAATAATTCTTCCTCTTAAATCACTTATAGAAATTGCTGCTTTGCTGTAATTATTTAAAGCATGTAAAGCCGCAGCATTCTTTGCAGGATTTGGATACAGGCTCCAGCGTTTAATTAGATCACTCAAACTAACTCTTTGTATAGATGAATATTGATAATTGCCTTCTTTATCAACCTGCTTAATGCGATAATAATTATAACCATTCAGCGGAATATTATCAGTAAATGAATAATGTAATTCTCCGTTGCCTGTTGTTGCATTTACACTGCCAATATTTGAGAATGAAATTCCATTGTTGCTCCGCTCAATTTCAAAATGATCATTATTAATTTCATTTTGTGTTAACCAGCTAAGCAAAACAGAATGCGTTCCGTTTTTTTGTGCTGTAAAACTTAACCAGGTTACAGGCAGCACTATATCTTTTATGTTCTTGTTTGTGTAAACATAATATTCACCCGGTTGCAATGTAACTGAGTATGATGTTGTACCAACAGTAATGGTTTTTGTTGTTAAATAACTGTACCATGTGCCTGTTGCTGGAAATGTTACAGTTGCAGTTTTTGCATTCACACCAAAATTTCCAAACACCATTACAGAGAGATTACTGCCAACTGTACTTTCCCATTTTATAGTATCAGATAAACTATAATTAATAGTACCATTAATAAATGTGCTTGTGTAGTCAGGATAAGTTTTTAAATGAATAAGATCTTTATACACATCATACAAAGCTTTCCTGTTTACATCATTATAATAATCCCAATGCGGAGGTTTCGGATCTAAGCGGCAATTGTTATTCGTTGTTCCATTACTGCAAAGATTGATTGAAGAATCATAACCTAATTCTCCAAACTCCCATAACATTTTTGGTCCCGGCTGCATTGCCCAAAATGCAGCAGCCATTGCATCTCTTGATAAACCGGTAGAAACATTTTTTACATTATAAGAACCGCTGCTGGCACCATATTTTTCATTCTTGTACATTAATCTTTCTTCATCATGACTTTCCTGGTAGCTTACTAAACCTGGTTGGGTAAATCCATGCGTTTGATAAATTGTATATTTTAAATCCCAGCTATCTGTATTGCTGCCATCATTTTTATAACCCATTGTTGCCTGGTTATAATTATAGTTTCCGTTTTGCCACAACAACATTCCATAGTCGCTTTCTACTTTTTGTTCATCATCATTTGCAAACATTTCTAAAATGCAATAACTGTTTGCAGATGCGCTTTGCATATCATCATAATATTTTTTCCAGATAGCTATACGTGTTGCATCATAGGCAGCAAATGCAGCATCATCACAATTACCACCGGTTGCATTACATGTTTGTTTTTGTGTAAACCCTTTTGCCAAGTCCCAGCGAAATCCATCAATCTTATAATTCTTCAGCCAAAAATCTATAACACGATGCACAAAAGTTTGCGTGGCTGCACTTTCATGATTAAAATCATAACCCACATTAAAATCATGTTTTGCATATTGATTAAACCACGGATTGTTTGCAGCAGGAATATTATTTGTTCCATCCCAATACATTTTTACCATAGGCGATGAACCGAATGAATGATTCAGTACCATATCCATAATAACAGCAATGCCACGTTTATGACATTCATCAATAAATTTCTTTACCACATTTTCCGGACCATAAGCTTTATCCGGCGCAAAATAAAAATCAGGATTATAACCCCAACTGCTGTTGCCTTCAAACTCGTTAAATGGCATTACTTCAATTGCATTTACACCAAGTCTTTGCAAGTAGCTTAATGTATCTGTTAATGTTTGAAAATTTCCGGCAGCAGTAAAATCTCTCACCAGCAATTCATATATAACAAGGTTCTGTTTATTCGGTCTTGAAAAATTATTTACCTGCCATGTGTATGCAGGCTTTGCAGTTTGCAGCACACTTACAATGCCTGTTGTTTTTCCGGTTGGATAAGGTTTAAGATTTGGGTATGTTGTTGTTGAAATATATTTATCATTATCCGGATCTAAAATCTTTTCACAATTATAATCTGCAACCTTTAATGTGCCGTCAATTAAATACTGATAAGCATATTCAGTGCCCGGCGTTAGATTATTAATACGAATCCAAAAGCGATTACCATCGGGTGTTTTATTCATTAAATATTTTGATTGTATCTGCCAATTACTAAAATCACCTTCAACATAAATATATTGTTTCAATGGCGCATACAAAACCAATACAACAGATGTATTGCCTGCTTCATAATTAATTCCATCAGTATCTCCGGCAGGTATTGGCGCAACTGTTACAGTTGGTTTAACAACAAATTGTATTGTATCTGCTGCCGTAGTTCCGCTAACTGCTTTTGCAATTATTGTTTGCGGACCACCAACAGCAATAGTTGTACTTGCAGATAAACTTGTACCGCTCCCTGTTTTTATTTGTGTTCCGTTAAATAAAATACTTAACGTGCTGCTCTTACTTGCTTTCATTGTAATTGAAAGCGGATCTCCAACATTCTTTGTTATGGGTTCAGGTATCGGATTATACATTGGCTGCTGATAAGGCACATCAATTCTTGCATACAAACCGTTATCATAAACCGGCACAAACATATCGCTGCCATCTGCGTTGCGTTGCACAGAATTTCCATTACCACTTTTAAAAAGAATTGCAATCTTTTTTATTGTTTCCGATGTGTTGGTAATATTAAAATAAGTACGCAAGCCACCTGTGATTGTATAACTCCATTTATTATTTCCAAGATAAGTGCATTGGGCTGCAGCATAAGGTGTGTTGAAGTTTGGAAATTTTACATATTTCCAGTCGCCTGAGTTTGCGCTCAAATTAGTAATCACGCCAATGTACACATATACATCTGTAGTTGGTGTATAGTTTAGCAAACCTTTATTGCCAAAGTTTGCATTCATTGTAATGGTAACAGGCGTTGAACTTTCCTGCATAAAATCAGGCGTCCATGATAGCAACTGGGCATTTGCTTTTACAATAAAAAGCAGTAGTAAAGGGAGTAAATTTTTTTTCATTTGCAAGCAATTTTTGAGCTTGCAAATTATGTGTAAAATTTACACAACGATGATTGAAGTAAAAATTTTTAAAAGAATTTTTTAGGGCAGTGTAATCAACATCATGTATCACGATTGACGCGATTCACACTATTTACCCGCATCATACTGTACTTCTACTCTTGCATTTTTTTGTTTATCGCTTGAAATGTAAAGCTGGTAACGCTTGCCTCCGGTAGTGATTATCATTAATGCAGTGTTAGGCGGAATGGAACCTAAATTATCAGCCACCATTACAAACTCATGTACGGGTGTATTTTCATCAGCTTTAATATTTAAAGTAATGGGTTTATCAGTTAAACCTTTTTTCCATGCAATAACCTGGTTGTTGTCATACACAGTAATTGTATCTCCATCTATTTCGCCGTTATCATACAATTCAACTTTTATATCAGGCGCAGCCGTAGTAATTGTTTTTATCAGCGGATTACTTCTTGATTTGATGACATCCGGTACAGGTATATTATTTTTAGTAGGTGCACTTTTTATTTCAGGCTGCGCAGGTTGCGTTATAGTGGGAAGTGATTTTGCAATCGTATCTTTTTTTATAATTGGCGGCGGTGATTTTTTATTTTGATTCGGCGCATTAACAGGCGGATTTTTTTTAACAGTTGCTGTATTATTTTTTTTGATAAGATTAATTAGCCTGTTAACCTGCGCTGTATTATTCAAATCTAATTTCTCAGTAAAATCTGGTGCTTTGCGTTTTATTTCTGCGTTAGATTTTGGTCCGATGACGCCATCTTGCGGAACTCCTAAAGCAGCCTGTAATTTTTTTGCATTCGTTTTTGATACACTGATTGTAGTGTTGTTTTTTAAACTGTCTGTTATTGGTTTTTTATTTTGTGTTGTTGGAACAGGCGCAGGTTTTTTCTTCAGCAAAAAATCTTCTTTTGCAAAATCAGATTCCTGCACTCTTTCAAGATAAACTGTACCTGAGCCACAATCGCTTTTTGAGGTTGTATTAATACTTGTAAATGTTCCTTTTAATACTTCTGTTTTTCCATCTTTTGAATAATCGAGATTGCAAGTCATTGCGCAGGCTTGCGAATTATCTGCCATCTTTAATTCAACCAGGTTTGTTTCTTTAACCAGTAAGCTTTTTGCCTTTGGAAACCAGATGCCTTCAAAATTTGCCTTGCCATAAAAAACTGTTGTGCGATATGAATAGGTTACGCCTTTCAGCGAATTATTTTTCAACTGGTCAATCTGCACTTCATATTTATAATATTCTTTAAAAGGGCCAAGATCAGCATAAAAATATCCGCGCCAGATGCCAGTAATATCCTGCGAAAAAATCTGAACCGAACTCAGCAGTAAAATAAAGACAAGTAACCTTTTCATCATGCTACAAATCTAATTTGCGTTATCACATTTGCAATTAAAGAACAGTTAAGGTTTTCAAAGAATTGAAGTGCGGTAAATTTATGGTTCCATGTAAAAAAAAAGGTTTGAATAAGCATAAATCTTGTTTTATATAACTTGCGCGTCTTGTTTTATTTATTCAATCAACATTAAATTATTTAAATCTAATATGAAACCAACAAAAATTTTACTGCTGAATGCAATGTTATTTGTATTAGCCCTTTCTTCTTTTGCGCAGGAAAAAAGACCAACTGAGCCTGCACCTAAAATTGATAACAGTTTAGACAGTGCTGTTGTTAATTACAAAAAACAACAACGTTCTATTACGTATGGCTCTGTATCGGTTGAAGGGAAAACCATCAATTACCAGGCTGTTGCCGGAAGCTTAGTTTTTAGAAATGCACAAGACACGCCTATCATCAGCATGTCGTACGTAGCATATTTTAAAAGGGATGAAGATGCAACACAACGACCCATCACTTTTATTTATAACGGCGGTCCGGGAAGCGCAACTATTTGGTTACACATGGGTGCATGGGGTCCACAGCGTGTTTACATTGAAGACACATTAAGAACAAGAGCGCCGTATAAAACCGTGAATAATGATTACAGTTTATTAGATGCAAGCGACCTTGTTTTTATTGATGCGCCGGGCACAGGTTTCGGTCAGGTGATTACAAAAGAATTAGGTGGTGCAGGTGATAGAAAAGATTTTTTTGGTATTGACCAGGATGGA
>JAICKT010000147.1 GCA_025927795.1 Parafilimonas sp.
AGTACCGATGGTAATTTTTACGGGTTAACAAGCTATGGTGGTCCCAATTTCGGCGGCACCGCTTTTAAAATAACACCATCGGGAGGATTTACATTGTTAACCAGTTTCAATGGAGCAACTTTAGGCAATTCACCTTATGAAAGCTTAGTGAGGGGAACAGATAGCGCTTTTTATGGCACAACAAGCGATGGCGGCGCTAATCAATACTATGGAACCATTTTTAAAATATGTGCAGGCAATACATCACTCTTACATACATTCAATGGTTCGCAGGGCGGCAATCCTCTCGGAAGCCTGGTAGATGCTACAAATGGCGCCCTTTACGGAACTACAGAATATGGAGGAACTAATAACGCAGGTACTATTTTTAAAATAACCAAATCAGGAACGTACACCGTTTTACGCAATTTGGCCTCTAATACCGATGGTGCTAATCCAGAAGGAAGTCTTATTCAGGCAACAGATGGCAATATGTATGGCATGATTACGTATGGTGGAACTAATGGAGGAGGTACAATTTTCAAAATGACATTAGCAGGTGTTTATACAGTGTTGCGCAGTTTAAATACAGCAGATGGTTATTATCCTTTAGGAGATCTGGTACAAGGTACTGATGGGAACTTCTATGGTACTACCAGTACTGGCGGAGCCAATGGTGCCGGAACAATATTTAAAATAACACCTTCGGGTACCTATACTGTTTTGCGTAATTTATCAAGTGTAGCGGATGGCTCTAATTCAAAAGGCAGTTTGGTGCAGCATAGTAATGGAAATTTTTATGGAGTGATGACAACAGGCGGAACCAATGGTGCCGGCACTATTTTCAAAATAACTCCTACGGGAACTTACACCGTATTGAAGCAATTGAATCCGACAACTGATGGAAAAGCGCCGCAAGGGAAATTATTGATAGGTAGTGATGGAAATTTTTATGGGATGACCAGCAGCGGCGGTTCTAATAATGCGGGAACAATATTCAAAATAACAACTTCAGGTACATATACTGTATTGCGGCAGTTAGATATGAGAGCTGATGGAGGAAACCCTTACGGAAGTTTGATCATCCTTCCTGCAAATACTTTGATGGCAAAACCTCAAAATGTTACTACGAAACAAGATTCAAGTATAAAAATAAAACTTACAGGTTCGGGTGGCTCACCCTTAACCTTTAACATCGTTACCAAACCAAAACATGGAAAATTAACAGGCACTACTGCAACACGCACCTATAAGCCAGATTCTGGATACACTGGAACTGATGCGTTCACTTTTAATGTTACCGTTGGATGTGTTGCATCAGCAGCTGCCAAAGTAAATATTACTGTTAATTCTGCTGCTGGCATATTTGCGATAAATGAAACAGATGATGAGAATGCATTGACCAAATCAGAAGCAAGAGTTTATCCAAATCCTGTTTCAAATAACCTGATTGTTATATTTAATAAATACACCGGCAATGTACATGCAACCATAACAGATGTGCGTGGCGCTGCAGTTATTCAACATGAATTAAAGGTGAATGATAAAAGTAGTGAAAGCATTGACGTTAGGCAATTAAAGCCCGGCACTTATTTTCTGAATCTTCAAACAACGAATGGCTATCATATTTTAAAGTTTTTAAAAATGTAACCGTTTAGTAACAGGATATGATAGATTCTTTAAGAGCATTTTTTAAGGCAGGTTAGCTGAAAGAATGATACAAACAGTTATCTTGAAAATGATGATAAAGATGGGTATTGTGTTGTTAAGATGAAAAAATAATTTTACTCATTTACGCAAACAAAAGTGATTTAATAAAGATCATCCAAGAAGCGTACAGATCATTTAATCAAAAAATATGCAATTAATATTTGGCGTGAAGATGATTAAATTAAGGTAAGAACACTTGAATAAATTTTCAGAAAAGTTTTATATAGATGCGTATGGATGTTCATTTGTCTGAATTAAAACAATCTATTGATTTTTGTTTTGCTTAAGACTAACATAATCCCGCGGCGTAATGCCGAACTGTTTAAGAAAACTTCTTCCAAAATTGGTTTGTGAATTATAACCAACCATGCAGGCAACTTCATAAATTCTGTATTTCCCTTCCGCAAGCAATTCTGCTGCTTTTTTTAAACGCGCCAGGTTAATAAGTTCATTCGGCGTAAGGTCTGAAACCACTTTTATTTTGCGGTAAAAAGTAGGTCGGCTCATATTCATTTTCTTTGCAAGATGTTCAACATCCAGTTCCGTGTTTTCAATATTTTCATAAATAACATTGTTCAGCTCTTCTAAAAATTGCTCATCTGCTTTTGAGTACGCCATACTTTTAATATGTGCCAAAGGCGAGTTAGCAAAATGTTCTTTTACTTTATTCCTGTTGATGAGAAGGTTAGCAATTTGCACATGAAGATATTCCGGCGAAAATGGTTTTTCAATATAAGCATCTGCACCATGTTCAAGACCTTCGATCTTTGATTGCAATGTATTTTTCGCTGTAAGCAAGATAACCGGGATGTGGCTATAATCAATATTGGTTTTTATTTCTTTGCATAATTGAAAGCCATCTATTTCCGGCATCATTATATCGCTTATTACAAGATGCACAGTTTCTTTATTTAGTATGTCAAGCGCTTGCTTGCCGTTTAATGCAGTAAGCAAATTATATTTATCACACAGATCATTCAAAAGAAAATCCAGGATGTCTTCATTATCATCAACCAATAAAATAACCGGATTCATTTGGATAATTTTTTCAGGATGTCAGCAACTTTTTTGTGTTAATGCTTTTCTTTCAGATAGCATCATCGCTCACACTCATTTTTTGGTGAACAGGTAAAGTAAGAACAAAAATATTCATACGTGTTTGTCCTTTTTTCATATGCAGCTTTCCTTTGTGCAATTCTGCAAGTGATCTTGAAAGTGCAAGACCAATGCCGCTGCCCATTTGTTGCTTCGTTTTTTCAATGCGAAAAAAAGGTTCAAAAATTTTTTCTTTTAATTCTTCGGGAATAATATAACCATCATTTTCAATTTCAATGGTAAAATTATCATCTTCAATTTTTGCGGAAAGCAATCTCAGGTTTACTTTTTTATCTGCATACTTTATAGCGTTGTTCAATAAGTTGCTTAATATTTTATTCAATGCTTCAGTATCTGCATAAGCATACAAATTGGTGTGCTGCACATTAAGTTTATACTCTAAGCTTTTTTGTTCCGCTATGGTTTGAAAATTCAGATAAGCCGCTTCAAGCAATTCTGTAATATTAATTTTTATAAAATTCAGGCTGAAGCCTTTCGTTTCCGTTTGCCGAAAATCAAGCAATTCGTTTGTCAAATCAACAAGCCGGTTCGTATTTTTTTCCATTGTTTTTAAATAGATAGTTGAAGCCGGTAATTCCGTTGCATGCTTCATCAATTTTTCCATAGGTGCTTTTATCAAGGTAAGCGGTGTGCGAATTTCATGCGCAACATTTGTAAAGAATTCAATTTTTGCCTGGTAAATTTCTTTTTCTTTTTCATGTTCTATCAATTCAATCTTGCGCCTGTGTTTTTCAACCTGCCAGTTATGATACATGCGCAGCAACCAAAAAATGATCAGGCCGGTTGTTATCAAATAAAATAAATACGCCCAAGCAGTTGCCCAAAATGGCGGCAATATTTCTATCGCTACTTGCTGTTCATTTTTTGTAAATGCGCCATTGCCGGTTGTTGCTTTTACTTCAAAAGTATAATTGCCTGGTGCAAGATTGGTGAAATAAACTTTGCGATTGGTTTTTAAATACGTCCAGTTTTTATCAAGACCTTTCATTTTATATGCATATTTAACTGTTTCAGGCGCCGTATAAGAAAGCGCTGCAAAATCAATACTGAATGAAGATTGGTCGTGCGATAATTTAATTTTTTTCGTGAGTAAAATAGATTGTTTTAAAGGGGATTTTTTTTCGCCAGCCACAAGCTCATTATTATTAACCTGGAAGCCTGTAATATAAACCGGCGGAATAAAATTATTTTGTATAAAGCTATCCGGCTTAAAACGTATTAGCCCTTTTACACTTCCAAAATACATTTCGCCGCTTGAATCTTTAAACGCAGAATTATAATTAAACTGATCATTTAATAAGCCATTTGCTTTTGTATAAATTTTTATTGATGAACTCACAGGATTATAGCAAACCAAACCTCTTGTTGTAGTTATCCATAAATTCTTTTTTTCATCTTCAAGTATTTTAAACAAAGTATTACTTGGAAAGCCTTGTTTGGTTGTATAAACTGTAAATGTTGAATCGCGTTGATTTAATAAACATAAACCACCACCTTCTGTAGTAACCCATATTCGCTTATCGTTATCTTCAAATACACTGGTAACTGTATTGCTGCCAAGACTTTTTTTATTTTTTGGATCGAACCGAAAATTTTTAATGTAGTTGTTTTTAGGATTATAAAAAAACAATCCGCTTGCAAATGTTGATATCCATAAATTACTGTTATGATCCTGTATGATGGAATGAACAAAGGAGAATTCAGGAACCTGTTTTATTTGGCTGAAATTATCTTCGTTACTATTGTAACGATACATGCCTCTGCTGGTGCCAACATATATATCACCTTCTTTTGTTTTATATAATGAAACGATGAAATTACTTTTTAGTTGGTAAGCGCCCGGGCCTGCTGCATAATGTTTTACAACAATGCCGGTGTTTATATCCATTATATCAAGCCCATGTTCAAAAGTGCCAATCCATAAATTTTTTCCTCTGCATAATAATCCATGAATATTGAAATAAGCTATATCGGTTTTTTTACCTGATGGTATAAACTTTCTGAAATTACCTGTTTGCTTATTAAATATATTCAAGCCACCGTCTTCTGTGCCTATCCACATATTACCATTCATGTCTTCACATATTTCTCTTACTGCATTTCCGCTGATGGCGTTTTTGCTGTAGTCAGGAAAATATTTTTCGAATGAATAATATTGTTCGGGAAAATAATTAATGCCACCAAAGTAAGTGCCCGACCAAATGCCACCTTCCTTGTCTTTACATAAACTATAAATCGCATTATCAGATATTGAATAAGGATTATTGTAATGCTTTTTAAGATTGATAATTTTTTTTGTTTGATTGTTATAAATAAAAATGCCTGATTCCGTTGCAATCCAGTATTCACCAGGTGCACTTTGTAAAAAATCTCTTACAAATATTTCTGTACTATCAGCATTACGCGCAATTATATCAGTATAAGATGAATCTTTTAAATTAAAAATTTTAAATCCGTGATTTAAAGTTCCAACAAGTATATTGTTATCTGTTGTTGCATAAATTTTTTCTATCCACTGTTGTGATGTTTTTGGCGAATGCGAAAACATATTAAAATCATAAAAAGAATTTGTTGCTGCATTATATTTTTTTAGCAGCCCTGATGTTGTAGCCATCCATAGTGTTCCGTCTTTCGTGCGGCAGATTGTATTTATATCACCATATTTTTCGTTATTGTAAATATTTATGACTTTGGTTTTTTTATTAATACATTTAAGAGTAGTGCCATCAACAAACCAAAAATTGCCGGCTGTATCGGTTGCCATTTCACGCACACTATTATTTGTTGTAACGATTGTAGTAAAATTTTCCTGTACTTCATTATAGCGGGAAACACCGTTTGATGTACCTGCGTATATACAGCCATTATCATCTTTATAAAGACCTCTTACATAATTTTCAACAATGCTTTGTTTATCATCAGCATCATGACGGAAAACTTTAAAACTGTAACCATCAAACCTGTTAAGACCATCCTTTGTTCCAAACCACATAAAGCCATGATTATCTTGAATACTACAAAGCACAGTGTTGTTTGATAACCCGTTTTCTACCTGGTAATGTTTAAAATAATAAGACTGACTGTAAATATCTTCTTTATTAAAAAAAAGAATCAGCGTAAGTATTGCAAACAGTTTTTTCAAAGTAAAAAAAGCAATTTATAAAATACAGAATACAATTTGATATAATTAATGGTGCTGCACATTTTCAAATAAAACCAAAATTTAATATCCTGTTATGTTGATAAAGATGATAAACGTATTGTTGCTTTCAAACATAATTTTTAAAATGCTTTATCTGTAAAATATTTTTTATGTAAAAAATAAATTGAGATTTTTTGAAGAAATTTTGATACGCATAAGAAACTATATTTTATAAATAATGATTTCTTTTATAGCGTGAAATTATAACAACAAAAAAGCCATATACCTTTTTCCGGAATTAATAGCACCGAAATAAATAACTAAAAATATTACAACAATTGATACAACAGGAACATTACAAAATGTTCCTGCAGAAAATGTTTTGCTTGAAATGATTGCGTTAAAAATCTAAAACAAAATCTATGATTGAAATGCTTTTTCTTATAGATAACTCTACCTGAATATTTCATTTCAACAAAATAAATTCAGACACATGCATTTAAACAAACTATAGCATATATGAAACATTGTTTACAACTTATTCTTTTATCTCCAGATAGTCATTATATCAACAAGAAAAACCTCGTAAAAAAAATAGCTTCTTTTATAATTTGTTTTTTCCTGCTGATGAATGTGCAAGCTAAAGCACAAACTTCAACACTATCCGGCCACTTAACAGATTCATCAGCGAAAGCTTTACCAGGAGTTACTGTGTCAACCGATAAATCAAAAAAGATTGCCTTAACGGATAATGACGGCAATTTTACTATTGCCATTACGCCTGCCGATAAAAATTTAGTTTTTACATATGTAGGCATGAAGACGGAAACAAGACCCATTGGGCAGGAATCTTTTTTTGATGTTGTAATGATACCAGACGTATCCGGATTGAGTGATGTAATTGTTGTTGGTTACGGCACACAAAAGAAGGGCTCAACTACTGCTGCTATTTCTACTGTTACATCCAAAGATATAGGACGCGTACATGCAGGTGCAACAGCCAGTACAACATTAGCAGGTAAGTTGCCGGGTGTTACATTCAGGCAGGGCGAAGGCAGACCCGGAGCTTCTGCTGCTATACAAATTCGTAACATGGGCACACCATTATATGTAATAGATGGTATTCAGCAAGACGAAGGACAGTTTAATAACATTGCACCTAATGATATTGAAAGTATTACTATATTAAAAGATGCTTCTGCAGCGATATATGGTGTACGCGGTGGCAATGGTGTTGTTGTTGTTACTACAAAAAAAGGAGCATTAGGTCATAATAACATTAATGTTGATGCATATGTTGGTTTCCAAAGTTTCTTTCGCTTTCCTAAAGTAGTTAATAATACTCCCGATTTTTTATATTATAAGGCAGATGCAGAAATAAACAGTTTTGGCAGCACAAGTATTACGCAAGATGTTTTAGATGCAGCAAAAGAGGGCACAGATCCGCAATACAGAAGTTTTGACTGGCGTAAATATGTTTTAAATAATAATGGTGCGCCACTTAATTCAGTAAATATTAATTTAAGTGGCGGTTCAGATAAAGTAAGTTATTATGTGTCTGGTACTAACTTGTTTCAGAACTCTGTTTTAGGCAGTGAATATAATTTTAACCGAACAAATATTCAGTCAAATGTTACAGTAAAATTAGCTAATGGTCTTAAAGCAGGGTTTGATATAAACGGTCGTGTGGAAACAAGAAAAAATCCTGGCGTACCCGGTGGTGATGATTATTTTTTAGCAAGGCTTGCCGTATTGAGAAACACACCGCAGGAAAGACCTTATGCAAATGATAATCCTGCTTATTTAAATGATCTTGGTCCGCATCTTGAATCTAACTATGCCTTTTTAAATGATCATCTTTCTGGGAAACTGCGTTCAGATTGGCGTGTATCTCAAACAAATTTTCATATTGACTGGGATGTGCCCTGGATAAAAGGATTATCATTAAGAGGCTTGGGTTCTTATTATTTTGCTGATGAATTAGAAAATAATCAGGAATATACTTACGTAGCATACACTTACATTCCAGCTACAGATTCAACCGCAGAAATATATAAGCCAACAGGTGGAAGTACAAACCCCTGGCGCGACAGAGAGCAAATAAAACATATCAATACAGATATACAGGTTCAGGCTACTTACAACAACACATTTGGTGAACATACAGTTGGTGCAACAGTGGTTGCAGAAAGAATAAAAAATCATTATTTAAGAAACTGGTTACATGCTTCTCCACAATCAAATAATCTTCCATTGGTGTATTATAATATCATGGATCAATACCAGGACTTAGATCAAACAGAAGCAAAGATTGGTTACATAGCACGTGTAACTTATAGTTTTGCAAACAGATATTTTATTGAAGGTTTTGGAAGACGTGATGCATCTTATCTTTTCGCACCTGGTCAACGTGTGGGTTATTTTCCAGGTGTATCTGCAGCATGGCGTATAACAGAAGAACCATTTTTTAAGCGATTTCTTGAAAACAAAAAAAGTATATTATCAGATCTTAAATTCAGAGGTTCTTATGGTCAATTGGGTGATGACAGAGCAATTGATAATTCAGGTAATCCAATTGTTCCGGAGTTCGCTTATTTGCAAGGTTATAATTATGGAACGGTAGGATATTCTATACTGGATGGTAATATTATTACAGCATCAAGAGATAAAGGTATTCCGGTTACTACATTATCATGGCTGGTAAGCAAAACCACAGATTTAGGAATGGACTTTTCATTTTTAAACGGAAAGTTTACCGGAACATTCGATTGGTTTAAAAGAAAACGTACAGGCTTGCCCGATTCCCGCTCCGATGTTGTTTTACCGTATGAGTTAGGATATACATTGCCGCTTGAAAATCTTAATTCAGATGAACAATATGGTGAAGAAGGTTCATTAAATTATAATGGAAGCTTTGGAAGAGATGTTAGATTTTCAATTGGTGGTAATCTTTCATATACACGTTCTAAATATCTCAGCGATTATAAACCAACATATCTTAATTCATGGGATAAGTTTAGAAATGGAAGAGAGAACAGGTTTACAGATAAAGATTGGGGTTATATATGCATAGGTCAGTTTCAATCGTTCGATCAAATCAATAATTATGATGTGGATATTGACGGACAGGGTAACAGAACTTTATTACCAGGTGACCTGATATACGAAGATGTAAACGGCGATAAAAAAATTAATGATCTCGATCAACGGCCAATAAGTTTTGGGTATGGTACTCAGCCCATGGTGAATTATGGTTTAACTATTTCGCTTGCATATAAAGGCTTCGATTTTCATGCAGACTTTTCTGGTGCATCTGGTTACTCATGGTTTCAAAATTGGGAGCAACGCTGGGCTTTCCAAAACAATGGAAACTTAAATGCAATATTTGAAGACAGATGGCATCGTGCAAATATTTACGATCCAAACAGCGAATGGGTTCCGGGTAAATATCCTGCCAATCGTTATAATCCCGGATTTGGTCATAGCGATTATGCAATACAATCAACATTCTGGCTGCATAATGTTACTTACTTTAGAGCAAGAACAATTGAAATTGGATATTCACTTCCGGAAAGATGGTTAAGTCGCGTAAAAATTCAGGCTGCAAGAATTTATGCGAATGGATATGATCTTTTCTCCATTGATAATCTTTCACAATATGGTGTAGATCCGGAAACAGTTGATGACAATGGCTTGGAATTTCCGCAAAACCGGGTAATTAATTTCGGTATTAACCTTTCTTTCTAAACTTTAATTAAGCACTAATGAAAAAAATATATTTTATAATTGCCTTTATAGTTAGCATAGGCGCGGTAAGCTGTATAAAAGATAATGAGTTTTTAGATGTGCCGCCAACTTCAATCATTCCGGGAGAAGTAGCATTTTCAGATCCTAATTTGGTGTTATCAGTATTAGCAGATTTGTATAATCGTCAACTTGATTTTTCATCATTAGACGGAAGCCCGATTCCTGAATCAAATTCAGGTAATCCGGCAAATCCCGACATTCAGGGCGGCTGGCAAACGTTCGCAGACTTTAGTGAAAGCTATCCATCAGAAAACGGCAGCAACTATATTGTACAAAGAACCGGTTGGAATTATGACGAATGGCGTGTTGACTGGCAGCGCAGCTACATATACATTCGTGATCTTAATTTATTTCTTGAAAGAGACAGTGCCGCA
>JAICKT010000404.1 GCA_025927795.1 Parafilimonas sp.
CTGATGAAGATACCGGGCAAACTATTCTTTCGGGTATGGGTGAATTGCACCTTGAAATTATTGTTGACAGAATGAAGCGCGAATTCAAGGTAGAAGTAAATCAAGGTAATCCACAGGTTGCCTATAAAGAAGCATTTACAAAAACAATTGAACATAGAGAAGTATTGAAAAAGCAAACCGGCGGTCGTGGAAAATTTGCAGATATACAATTTGAAATTGGTCCTGCAGATAAAGAATGGGTAAATGAAAATCCAGGTAAATCTTTTCAATTTGTAAACGCGATTTTTGGTGGTTCTATTCCACGCGAATTTGTGCCTGCAATACAAAAAGGTTTTGAAAGCTCTATGGGTACAGGTGTTCTCGCAGCTTATCCAATGGAAAGTATGAAAGTAAGAGTATTCGATGGAAGCTTTCATGCAGTAGATTCTGATTCAATGAGCTTTGAACTTTGTGCTAAATCAGGTTTTCGGGAAGCAGGTAAAAAAGCAAAGCCTGTTTTATTGGAACCAATAATGAAAGTTGAAGTTGTAACGCCCGACCAATATATGGGTGATGTAACAGGAGATCTTAACCGCAGACGCGGAATGCTTGAAGGTATGGATAGTCGTGGCAATGCACAGGTTATAAAAGCGAAAGTTCCGTTGAGTGAAATGTTTGGATATGTAACGCAATTGCGTTCTTTATCATCCGGCCGCGCAACATCAACTATGGAATTTTCACATTACTCTCCTGCACCAAATAATATTGCAGAAGAAGTGATTGCTAAAAGTAAAGGCAAAGTAAAAGTGGAAGATTAAAATATATTACTTAATTGATAAAACCGTTTCATAAATAATGAAGCGGTTTTTTATTTTACCAATCCGATAATTATAACTTATATAAAACTTAATACTGAAATTAATTTATGGCTTAATTTGAATATTAATGCAAATGAGTTTGAGGTATTCTCTAACGTTAATAATGATTTGTGCATACACTTTTTGTATTTTGGGCCGCAATACTTGGATTAAACAATTCTGCAGCTTTCATGCAAATCTTATGTTTAGTGTCGAAACACTGATTGGGCAAATAATTTAAACTTTTCAAACAGGAGATATCGGTGGTGAAACAGATAAGCCTCATCCATATTTAGGTTACACAGGTATTGATATTAAAGCAACTTTTCCATATTTCTATGGCGGTATTTTTACTTTGCCTGCAGGAGTAAATGATATAGTTCTAAAAATTTTAACCAATCCATCAACTGTGCAAAGTTGTACGGCTACGTTTGCAATTGACAAAAGTTCGCGATAGTATTTAAAAGCTGCTTTTAATAGCGCGGATGTTTTTTGTCCAAATGATAAACCTTTATTTACTGATACAAGTATTGGCGCTATTAAGCAATGGTTTTGGAATTTTGGAAATGGTGAAACAAGTACCCAACGCAATTCTTCACCGCCACATTATGTAAGTGAGAGTAATATAACTTATCCTGTACAGTTAGTCGTTAAAGATTCAGGCGGTTGTTCTGATACCGCAATAAAAATTATTATAACAATTACTAATTGTTATACATAGCAGGGCCTTCTGCATTTACACCGAATAATGATGGGCTAAATGATTATCTGTATCCTTTAAACGCATATAAAGCAACCAATTTGTTATTTAAAGTTTATAACCGTTTTGGCAAACTTGTTTTTGAAACAAAAGACTGGACAAAAAAAATGGAATGGAAAAATAAATGGTATATCACAGACTTAATGCACTTATGTGTGGGTTCTAACATATACTGATGCGAACAACCAAAGAGTTTTTTTAAAAGGCACCTCAGTTTTAATAAGATAAAATATTTCCATTAGTAACCCCGATAAATGATTGATGCAATTAAAAAACTTACATATCATTTACAATTTTCTTATAGCTTGTAACAACACCTTTAATTAAAGATGAACTAAAACCCTGGTGTTCCATTTCGTTTAAACCGGCAATAGTACAACCCTTCGGCGTTGTTACTTTATCAATCTCCTGTTCAGGATGTGTATGTTTTGTAAGCAAAAGTTCAGCAGCTCCTTTTACTGTTTGCGCAGCAATTATTGAAGCTGTTGTTGCATCAAATCCAATTTCAATTCCACCTTGTATATTAGCACGTATATAACGCATAGCGTATGCAGTTCCACAGGCGCCTAAAACAGTTGCGGCATCCATCAGCTTTTCCTCTATAAAAACAACCTTACCTAAATTACTGAAAAGGTCGGCAACAAATTTTGTTTGCTTAACGTTTGCATTTGAGCTGCATATACAGGTGATACTTTGTTGTATAGCAATTGCAGTGTTAGGCATGGCTCTGAAAAAAGTAAATTCATTTCCTAAAATTTCCTGCAAGTCTCTAATCCATACACCGGTCATTACACTTATAATTTGATGTTTATCCGGTTTAATAGTTTTTTTTAATTGCAATAAAATATCTTTTACCTGGAATGGTTTTACAGCAAGTATTATCCATTTAGCATATTCCACAGCTTCGATATTATTATTACTTACTATTACGCCACGTTCTTCTAAAGCACTTAAAGTATTTATATTTCTTTTTGTAACAGTTATATGTTCAGGCTTAGAAAATTTGCTGTTTATTAATCCTTCAGCAATAGCGCTGCCAAGATTACCACCTCCTATTATTGTAATTTTATCGTTCATGTTTTTTTATTAAATTATGTTGTTTTTCATTTTGTAATATAAATTAAAAAGCCGCTTCTTTTTTTTGAAGCGGCTTTTTAAAATTTTATCAAGACCTACCTCAAAAATAAAAGTTCTCTATATTTCGGCAGTGTCCAGTTTGTATCGTTCACAAGTATTTCAAGTTTATCGGCATGATAGCGTATACCATCAAAAAACTGTTCTTTTACCTGCGTGCAATAAGTAATAGCTTTTGTTCTTGTATTAGTCATATTATTGGCTATTTTTCTTTGCTCAACCATTGCATTCACTTTTTTATAAACTTCCTGTATGTGTTTTGAAATTTCTTTTAATATTTCTAACTGAGCATTATACGCAGCGTCTTCAACACCTGCTTCTTTTAAACCACGTACATTTTTTATTAAAAGATTTTGGTACACTAATGCATCAGGTATAATATGATTGATGGCTAAATCTCCCATTACCCTTGCTTCAATCTGCACCTTCTTTATATATTTTTCAAGCTCTATTTCATGACGGGCTTCCAATTCTGTATGTGTATAAACTTTATTGCTTTCAAATAAATGCTTTGCTTTTTCTGTAACCATTGCATCTAATGCAAGCGGTGTTGTACGAACATTTGGCAATCCGCGGCGTTCGGCTTCATGATGCCATTCTTCGCTATAATTATCACCTTCAAATAATATTTTTTTACTTTCAGCAATATAGCGTTGAATAACATGCATAATAGCAATCTCTTTTTTATCGCCCTTATCAATTAATGCATCAACATCTTTCTTAAAATTCTTTAATGTTTCTGCAAGAATGGTGTTTAAGGCAATCATAGCGTTTGCACAGTTTGCTGAAGAACCCACAGCTCTAAATTCAAATTTATTTCCTGTAAATGCAAATGGTGAAGTGCGGTTGCGGTCTGTATTATCTAAAAGTAATTCAGGTATGCTGCGATGTAAATCTAATTTAAGAATTGCTTCATCCTGCTCATCGAATTTATCACCAACACGTGTTTCAATATCATTTAAAACTTTGGTAAGATAATCGCCAATAAAAACAGATATAATTGCAGGCGGCGCTTCATTCGCACCTAAACGATGATCATTTCCGGCAGAAGCAATTGCAGCACGCAATACATCAGAATAATCATGCACAGCTTTTATAGTATTTACAAAAAAAGTAAGAAACATTAAATTGGTTTTTGGTGTTTTGCCCGGCGCTAACAAATTCACGCCAGTGTCTGTTGCCATACTCCAGTTATTGTGCTTACCATTACCATTAATACCTGCAAAAGGTTTTTCATGCAATAATACTCTTA
>JAICKT010000271.1 GCA_025927795.1 Parafilimonas sp.
ACTTTTCTATTAGCTGTTAAATATAAAATTTTATAAATGCCAACAGTTTTATTAACAGGTGGAACCGGAATGATAGGGTCGCATCTGCAAAAATTTTTGCTTGAAAAAGGTTATTCAATAATTGTGTTGATAAGAAATGAAAAGCAAAGAAAATCCTCAGACAAAAATATTTCTTATGCAAAATGGAATCTTGAAAAAGAAGAGATAGATAAAGATGCAATAGCAGAAGCGGATTATATCATTCATCTTGCAGGTGCAAATGTTGCAGAAAAAAGATGGACCAATAAACGCAAAAAAGAAATAGTTGAAAGCCGCACAAAAACAGGTGCTCTATTAGTTAAATCATTAAAAGAAATACCGAATAAAGTTAAAGTTGTTATTAGTGCATCGGCAATTGGCTGGTATGGTGCTGATACAAATGGATCAAAGCAACATGGTTTTAAAGAAGACGCACCTGCTGCGAATAATTTTTTAGGTAACACTTGTAAACTTTGGGAAGAAAATATTGAACCTGTTGAGCAATTAAATAAACGGCTTGCAATATTCAGGTTTGGAATTGTGTTGAGTAAAAAAGGAGGCGCACTCGACGAATTTAAAAAGCCTTTAAAATTGGGTATTGCAGGCATTTTAGATGATGGTAAACAAATTATCAGTTGGATTTATATAGATGATTTGTGCAGACTTTTATTATTTGCAATTGAACATGAAAATATTTCAGGGATATATAATGCTGTTGCACCGCAACCGGTAACCAACAAAGAACTTGCACTTACGCTGGCAAAAAATATACGCGGTAACTTTTTTATACCTGTACACGTTCCTGCATTTGCATTAAAATTAGCATTGGGAGAATTGAGCGTCGAGGTTTTAAAAAGCACCACAGTAAGTTCAGAAAAAATAATTAAAGCAGGATTTAGCTTTTTGTATCCATCAATCAATACTGCATTAGAAAATTTAGAGAAAAAAGATTAGTTTATTTCACGCAACAAAACAAGATTACCAAAGAGGAAAATGGGCTTAACAAAACCCACAACTATAAATCATCTGTTTGAAATTTTCTGAAAGAAAGAATTGTAAATAAGCTGATATAAACAAAGCACATAACCAATAATGTTGTTTGAGATGGCGCATTTTTATAAATAACATTGTTGCCAAATGTTATTGGTATTAAAGTATCGCTTGGTTGCAATGGGAAATAATATCGCACAGTTCCATCGGTAAGAACTTTAAAATCAATTAAACCACCTAATAATTGTTCAAACACTAATCCATATAAAAAGAAAACCGCTAATGCCAAGCCACTGCGCCGCATAAGCAGCGCCAAAATCATCGCAAAAAATAAATAGCAAATCGTTTGAATAAAACTGTAACCGATATATTGAATGCCGTTAAATGAAACCGAACCGCTATAATCACCACCAAAATATAATGCGATTAAAAAGCAACTTATTGTTGTAATTACAGCAATCGCTAAACCGAATAAAATTTTTGCTAAAACAAATTGTTGTCGTGTTAATCCATCAATAATATTTTGACGATGCGTTTTATAGTTGTATTCGTTGGTAATTACAAGAATCATTAACATGCCGGGAAAATATAAAAGCCAACTGCTTACCCATGCAATGGTTTGATAGACGGCAGGAAAATCGTAAGGGAAAATAGTGAACGGTACATTGTTCTTTTTTACCTCGCCCTGGAACTGGAACGCAATCCAGTTTATGCTAAAAAGGGCAATGATATACAAACCAAGAAATATCCAAAACGCTTTATAGTTTTTTACTTTTAGCCATTCAAGTTTTAATAAGTGTAGCATAACCTCATCCCCGACCCTTCTCCACAAGTGGAGAAGGGAGTTTTATTTATTTGTTAGTTCTAAAAATTTAGTTTCCAGACTTTTCCTTTTTAACTGCAAATGATTTAGTGCAATATTGTTTTCGAAACAATATTTATTAATCGTGGCAGCGTTCGCATTGCCGTTTGAGTAAAATAATTGAAGCGCATTATTGTGTTTTTTGAGAGAGACGAACCCGCCCATTTTATTTAAAACATTTTCAAGCGCAGTTAAATTGTCAGATGATACTTCAATAATTTCATCTGTAACCAGCACTTCAGAAACACTTCCTGCAGTTAAAAGATTTCCGTTTTTTATAATGGCAACATGCGTACAAACTTTTTCCACTTCATCTAATAAATGGCTTGCCATAATAATCGTTTTCCCTTCGCCTGCAAGCCGCTGAATTAACTCTCTTATTTCTGCAATGCCATTTGGGTCAAGTCCATTTGTTGGCTCATCGAAAATTAAAACCTGCGGATTACCCAGCAAACAAGATGCAATGGCGAGTCTTTGTTTCATGCCCAAAGAATAAGTATTAAACTTGCTTTGCTTACGCTGATAAAGATTTACTTTTTGCAATACATTATCAATTTCATTAAAACCTTTGCCTTTTATATGCGCAGCAATGCGCAGATTTTTTTCGCCGGATAAATAATGATAAAAATTCGGCGTTTCAAGTAATGTTCCAACCTGCTTTCTAATTTCGGCATTCGCAGGGTTACCTAATAATTTAAAACTGCCGGCTGATGGCTTTAAAATATCAAGTATAATTCCGAGTAAAGTTGTTTTACCACTGCCGTTCGGACCAAGAATTCCAAACACACTTCCTTCGGGCACAGAAAAAGAAACATTGTTTAAAGCAGTAACAGTTTTGTAGTGTTTGGTAATGTTGTTCAGTTCGAGAATATTCACTAAAAAATTTTTTATCAAAAATAAAGCTAACCAATTTAGAAATTCGAAATCATAAATCCGAAATTCGATGATTGGTTGAAGAACGAAATAAGAGGCAAGAAGTATGAAGTAAGAGGTATGTATGTAAGATTAATTTCAATATTAAAGTTGTACTTCGTAAATGTGAAACGTAAATCGTAAATCAAAAAATTGTAAATCGTAAACAATCATGGCTCCTTTATCTGAAAGAATGCGACCAACAAAATTAGAAGAGCTTGCAGGGCAACAGCATCTTGTTGGCAAAGGCAGCATTTTGCGCACAGCTATTGAAAACGGCAGCATTCCTTCAATGATTTTTTGGGGGCCACCGGGCAGTGGCAAAACAACAATTGCAAATATTATTGCGCATACCTTAAATGTTCCTTTTCACCAGTTAAGTGCCATAAGCAGCGGCGTTAAAGATGTGCGTGAAGTAATTGAAAAAGCAAAGCACGAAACAAAAGCAATTTTATTTATTGATGAAATACATCGCTTTAATAAATCACAACAAGATGCATTACTTGGCGCTGTTGAAAAAGGAATTATTACATTAATTGGCGCCACAACGGAGAATCCATCATTCGAAGTTATTTCGGCTTTATTAAGCCGTTGCCAGGTATATGTTTTAAAACCGCTTGATGAAAATGATTTAATTCATCTTTTACATAATGCAATGGAAAAAGATGATGTAATAAAAAAATATAAAATTGATTTAAAGGAAACATCAGCTTTAATAAATATTAGCGGCGGTGATGCAAGAAAATTATTAAACCTGTTTGAGCTTGTAGTAACGACCTCACCCCCAACCCCTCTCCACTCCGTGGAGAGGGGAGCCGCCACCATCACAATCACAGATGCATTAGTTATGCAAGTGGCGCAGAAAAAAATTGCATTGTACGATAAACAGGGCGAACAGCATTATGATATTATTTCAGCATTTATAAAAAGTTTACGCGGCAGCGATCCGAATGCAGCAGTGTACTGGCTTGCGCGAATGATTGAAGGCGGTGAAGATGTAAAATTTATTGCAAGAAGAATGTTGATTCTTGCAAGTGAAGATATTGGTAATGCAAATCCCAATGCATTATTATTAGCGAATGCAACGTTTGATGCAGTAAACAAAATCGGTTGGCCCGAATCGCAACTTATATTATCGCAGTGCGCTATTTATCTTGCCTCATCACCAAAAAGTAATTCAGCAACTACAGCAATTGGCGCTGCATCATCTGCCGTAAAACAATATGGCGATTTATCTGTGCCTTTACACATTCGCAATGCTCCAACACTCTTAATGAAAGATTTAAATTATGGCAAAGGATATAAGTACAGCCATTCTTATGAAGGCAATTTTGAAGAGCAGGAATATTTGCCAAAAGAAATTGAAGGCATGAAATTTTTTGAGCCCGGCAATAATGCAAGAGAAGAAGAACTGCGCAAATTTTTAAAAAACAGATGGAAAGATAAATATGGTTATTAGAAATTAGAATTATTGAATGCTCAATTAATATCACACAAAAAACACTCTTTCTATCGTCCAGTAAAATGCTATAGATGCAATAAGTATTGATAAAGGATATACAACAGCTTTCTTATAATTTTTTATGTTGCGAAACGGAATAATAAATAAAGCAAATGTTGCGAGAATAACTGTTACCTGTCCTAATTCAACGCCCACATTAAAACTGAATATGGATAAGAAAAATTTATTGCGTGGCAATCCAATTTCATTAAGGGCACTTGCGAAACCCATACCGTGTATAAGACCAAACATAAAAACAATTAATATGCGCCATGCACTTAGTTTGGTGATTAGCAAATTTTCAACCGCAACAAATAAAATTGACAAAGCAATAATTGGCTCTACAACTGCACTGGGCGCAACGATTATATTTTTCATTGACAGCGCTAACGTTATAGAATGCGCTATCGTAAATGCTGTTGCCTGCCAGAGAATAACGCTTATCTTTTTACTTAATAAACAAAGACCAGTAACAAATAAAATATGATCGAAGCCGTTTGGCAAAATGTGCATGTAACCCAGCCTTAAATAATACAGAAACACATTACCTGCTGGTGCTTTTTCCAAAGCATAATTTATCGTATGTGCATAAATGGCATTTGCAAATAATAAAAAACAAATACCGAATAAAATACACTTGTATTTAAATGCCTGCTTTGATTTCACAAGAATGAATTATAGTTTGGCTATTGTGTTTTCGGCCTCAGCTCTTAATTGCGGATCTATGTAAGGATTTTGCAATGATGTTCCTGATAAAATTGTTTTAGCCAACGGCGCATTCCCTGATTTATAATAAATCAAGGCAGCCCTGCTTAGCAATTCGGGGTTTTTTGAATGTGTGCGCAATGCAACATTTATATACGGAACCGCTTTTGCATAATCACCTTTACAATAATAAACCCAAGCAACAGTTTCGTTCACATCAATATTATTTGGTCGCCTGTTATATTCCATCATTGCATGTTCTAATGCTTTATCGTTATCTTTTATTTTAAGATAAGCATACGCCAATTCTCTGTCTGCATAATGACCCAAATTCTGATTACTCACAGCAGCCTGTGAATTCGCATTCAGTTCATCAATAACTTCTTTGGAAAGATTATCTGCTTTTGCCTGCTGACCAGATTGCTGATATGCATCAACCAATTCTTCTTTTATTGAATAATCATCAATGACAGAATCTGCTTTTTCATAATAACTTATTGCCTTTGCATAATCTTTATTTGCCATTGCAATCTGAGCAAGACCTGCAATTGCATAAGCATAATTCGGGCGCATCGATAAAGAAAGCTGGTAGAGCGTATCTGCCTTTTTATAATCATTTGTTTTTTGATACAAGTTTGCTAATTGATACCTCGTCCATTCAGTATGCTCATCGCCGGCACCACCAGCTTCTACAGCCATTTGCATTGCTTTAATAGAGCCTGCGTAATCACCAAAAATCTCTCTTAAATAAGATACACGCGAATAAGAAGTAAGGTCAGGACGAATGCTTACCATTTTATCTGCATAAGAAACTGCCGTATCATAATTACCCATTTCAACATTTCCATCAACCAATAAACCATATACATAAGCATTGTAAGGATTAACGCGCTGTGCCTTATGTGCCACATCCAATCCATCAGCAAAATGGTGCTGCGACATATAAATAAGTGATTTAAAAACCAGCCCATTAAAATCTAATGAATCAAGATTTAAAACATCATTTATATATTTCATTGCTGCAACATCATAATAAGCATAATTGCCCGTAACTCTTGCTTCCTGTATATATAATGCGGCAAGTCTTAACTGTGATTTAGAATCTGTAGGATTATCTTTTAT
>JAICKT010000180.1 GCA_025927795.1 Parafilimonas sp.
AAATCAATCTTCCTTACTTTTAACAAAGGTGTTACGTTTTTAGCGTAAGATAATTTTGCAAACTGCTTTTCGATTGATGAGGGTAATCCCTGGATTAATAAATTTTTTTCTTCCCTCAAGTCTAACTTTTCAAACAAACTGTTGGAGAACATTCTGTAAATGAAGTTTTATGTATTAAAAATGCAGATTGCAAAGTTAAGGAATTTTAGAGGGTAAAACAAGAATAAAAAATAAAACTCTTATAATCAATATGAAAAATTAGAATTTAACCAATGTTAGCAGGTGTATTGAATTAATCTTTCACATTTTATTGTATAGATAAGTAACCGCATTTAATTTAAGTTTTTATGAGCTCCATTTTATCATCATCTTGCAGAGATTCGCGGATAGAATAGATAAGAATGCAAATAAAGAAACTATCAAAACTTGTGGTTTAACTTTGAATTTCTCATTAAAAATTCATGTTGAAAATGAAGATGAATAAAAGCAAAATAAATCAGTAGTTAAATAATTTTTTCTCGAATTGTATTTTTATGACTGAAACAAAGCATCTTTCAAGTGGTCAACTTTAAATGATTGCGTATTAAGATTTCCATCAACATTATAAATAAATATTTCATGGATATTTTCCAATGGAATCACTTTAATTTCTGTTATAATTCTTGCAGGTCTTTTTTCAAGCCTGCCTTTGCAGCAACCGCATTCAAAATTTTTTTCTGCTGCACATTCTGAGCAGTAAGTAGATTCATAACTGCAGATATAAACATCTTCTGCTCTTTTAAATAATCGCTTGCCACAACCATCACAATAATGTTTCATTTCTAATGGCATAAATTCAGTTTAAAGTTTTAGAAATTTATTATTGCCGCACAAGTATTTCTTCACTAATACGCCAACCGGTAGAGCCTAAATAGCCCATCCGTAAATAAAAAGTTTTGGTAGCGGGGTCGTATGTATTATCACATTTGGAAGAGCCGCTCCATTGAGGTGTGTAACCAGGATTTGTGGTTGGCAAACCATTATCAAACCCGACAATTGGAATTCCGGTGCTATAATCGCTAATTGTTACTTTATTTGTTACCGGATCAACAGTTAATAAAGCAACATAACCTGCACTTCCTAAATCTCCAAAGCCACATGATACAGAATTTGCCGATATAGTGCTCAATTGCTTTATTTCATCTACTGGTCTTGGTGAAGACGGATGATAAACATACCCGGTTGAATGATAGGTACCATCATATTGATTTTTTACAGTAATTGCTGTAATACCAGTATTTAAATTTCCGCTAACAATATAACCTGTTTCCTGAACGGAAGTGATTTTAAAACCTAATGCCCAATCTCCACCAAGAAAATCTGAAGGTTTAAATTTAATTTGAAGATAAGCAGTATGCGAACCTTTTGGAATAGTAACAACAGGGTTTACAATTGTAAAAAAATTGGCTGGTGGTATTGTATAAGCTGTTCCGTTGTTTGCGTTATAATTGCTCACAAGAGTTGAATCCAAATCAACAGTTACATGCAAATCTTCAGGCGCTGCATTTGCTGTTGCCAGGTTAACAGGCACAAGGTCAAAAGTTGAATCACTATTTGAATTATCTGCTGCAAATATGAAAAAGTTATTTGTATTAGTTGCTGTAAGTTTTATTTCAACAACTTTTGTTTCCGATCCTGTTACAGATTGTATGCTGCCATTATCAAAATCTTTATCTTTTAAACATCCGCTTATCATTACAGATAGAGCAGCAACAATTATTGTAACTGATTTTATATTGAATGATTTCATCTATAATATTTTTTAATGTCAGATAAATTATGGTTCCCAAAATATTTTTGATGTGAAAATATTAATCGTGCCTTCTTTTAAAACACTTTCTGCATTGGTTGAATATTCACTTTGCGCATACAATACCCTTAGCGGTAAAGTGTTTGAGATGCGATTAGCATCATTAGAAATAAAACCATCCGGAAGAAAATGTAATCGTCGCTGATCTGCCCATGATTCAAACGGGTCTATACAACAATTAGCAATGTATTTTTGAAAGGCAACAAATGCATCTTTTGCGTTAGCAGTTGAACCCGCATTTGACATATCAGTAACATCAGGGTTGTTACTGATGTACGCAGCAGCTTCATTTTCTGCATCAGGCACACCTAACCAAACAAACGATTCGGTGATGGCATCATTCAAAGCTGTTTGTGCATCGCCCTGCATCCAGCCACGTGCAATGGCTTCTGCTTTTAAAAATAAACTTTCGTAAGAAGGAAATATCCATTGATCCTGGTCAGCGCTTTTATTAAGTCCCGCACCGAAATATGATATTTGTGCACTCGTTGGATTTCCTGTAAATAATCCAAAATCTCCGCCTAAATAACCGCCGTTAGAACCTAAAGTAAAGAAGCGCGTAATTCTTTCGTCGTTGGTTGATTCAAGAATACTCAGAATATAATTGTTTGCACCCCATCCAACAGCGGCTGCATTGCCAGTAGGCGTATATCCATAATTACCATAAATAGGAGATTGCTTTGCTTTAGAGTTAGAATAACCCGGATTAACACTTACTGTTTCACCTGCCTGGAGCACCCCACCAGTGTTTTGAATTTTTGCTATTTCAGCAGATGGATTAAAACCTGAAACTTCGGATTGCCTGATGAGTAATCTTAACTTGAGTGTATTTGCAAAATGTATCCATTTAAGTTGATCACCATGATTAACAATATCGGTAGCAGTAAATGATGAAGGTGCTTCCATTTGCATATAGTTGATTGCAGTATCAAGACTTAACTGCAGAGCATTATAAATATCTTGTGCTTTATCATACGCAGGATGCGGATATGTGTTTGGCTGAAAAGCCTGGCTGTATGGTATATCACCAAAGGCATCAACCAATTCCTGGAATCTTTTTGCAGATAATATCATTGCAGCGCCAGCTAAAACTGTGTCGCCTGCGGGTACTAATGCTTTTACTTTTACAGTATATAGATCAGCTAATAAAGCATAATCACGTTTCCATGAATTATCTAAAAAAGTGAAATCAAGATTATAAGTTGAAGCAGGACCATTTGATGAATAATCGCCAGTGCCCGACATATAACCCACCCAATTTTCTGCAAACTGAACGTCAGTTACAGCGCCTTCTGAACCTGCTTGTCCGCCTACCATTCTAATGCCTGTTGTTACCGCAGCCTGTGTAAATATAACTTCAGGCGTAATGTTATTGTCGGTAAGACGATTAGGATCACCATTAACATTAAAATAGTCTTTTTTGCAACTATAATTTATAATGCTGATGATAGTTGCTGCAAGAAATATTTTCTTTTTTAGATGTGTCATATTATAAAATGTTTGCGCTGTTAAAATTGTACTGTTACAGAACCACCAAACAATCTTGAAGCAGGTGATTGGAATGAACTGCTTAGACCAAATGTGTTTCCTGTAGTAGAATAATTAAATTCAGGATCGCCCCACTGATTTGATTTAGGTACAAACAACAACAGGTTTTTACCAACTGCACTTACAGTAACTCTCTTAATAAATTTATTGTTACCTAACCATTTTTTTGGAAGATCATAAGAGATGTTTACTTCTCTTAATCTCCATGCTGCAGCACTCGCAAAATAATTTGTCGCTATTCCTCCGTTTACCGGTTGAGCCCAGAAATTATAATTACCATCTTGTACCTGTATGTTTGTGTTAGGAACATATTTGCTTCCATTCCAATAAACAGAATTTGGAAAAACAAATCGCTGGCGACCGTACTGTGCTGATCTCGCAGAAATTCCAACAAAGTCTTCATCAGGACCTAATCCTGCGTAAAAATCATTTCCGCCTTTATAATCCCATGTCATACTGAATGAAAAATTGCTAATCGAATAAGAAGGAGTAATACCCACCACCCAAAGTGGAAGCGTTCTTCCTTTTATAACCTGGCTTCCTGATTGAGACGGTAATCCTGTTACGGGATCAACAATAACTTTCCCGGTTGCAGAGTCTCTTGCATAATCTGTTAATTGAAATGCGAACGCAGGCAAGCCTACAACTGCAATGTTGTTTGCCGTAGGACCGCCGGATAAAGTTTGTATAAAGAAATTTGTTCCGCCAACTAAAACAGGAGCATTGCCCAGTGTATGTGTAACTTTATTGTTGTTATAAGTTGCATTTAATTTAAGATCTATTCTTCCTTTTCCAATATTTATCAAAGGGTTTAAACCCAAATCCATTTCAACGCCGTAATTTTTAAAATCTGCAGCATTTGCTAAACCACTGGGGAAACCTGTAGCAGATGATTGTGATATATAAATAATTTGGTTGGTATTATTCTGATTGAAATAAGTAGCTTCTACATTTATCCTGTTCCGGATAAACCCTAATTCAATGCCCAATTCTTTCGTGTTTACAAATTCAGGCTTTAGATTAGGGCTTGGTAAAATTCCATCAGAAGTAAAGCCTGCTATACTTCCATAGGGAAAATTTACAGGTTGTGAATAAGTTGGTTGCAGTGAATATGGTCTTAAATTAACATTGCCTGATTTTGAAATTGCGCCTCTGATCTTTGCATAAGAAATAAAATTGCTGTGTTGCAAAGCAGCAATTGCATCAGACAAAACAATAGAAACATTTGCTGCGGGATAAAAGAATGAACGGTTTTGCTGAGACAAACGACTATCCCAATCATTGCGCCCGGTAAATTCAATATTTGCCCATCCTTTATAATTTAAACCAATACTTCCATAAGCAGATATAAGCCGATACTGAACATCGTAATTATTGATGGTTGTAGTTACACCATTAAAACCATAATATGTAGGTATGTATGCATCGCCACTTCTTGTTGCAACATTATAGAAATAGGGCACAACAAGATTATTTCCACCAACGGCTACATCTTTCGAGCGGTTTTGCCTGATGGTGCCACCCGCAATATATTTTGCTGTAAAAGAATTTCCAATCTTATGATCACCGTTTAAGAAATAATCCAAATTCAATCGTGAATTATAATTGTCATCATCAAATTCACTTCCCGGAGCATTTGAAAAATCTGTTGGTGCTCTGTTTGCATGCGCCCAATCTGTAACAATTACCGGCGCATTTGTATTCTTATAACTTTGAAAAGCAAGATCAGTGCTTAAACGAGCAGAAGCATTTAACCAGGGAAAGAATTGATAGTTTACATTAATGTCGCCAACGATATCATCTTCTCTACCTTTAGTTCTTATATTACCGATAAGCCAATAAGGGTTTACGGCGAATTCATTATAATAGTTTGAATACTGTGCATACTTATAATTTTGCCAGTCTTTATAACTTAATAAAGGCACATTGCTTGCAGTTTGCATCACGAGAAAAAATAGTCCACCATCGTAAGAGCTGGGAAATGAATTTTGAAAACCCGCTTCATTTACTACATCATAGTTTTGAAGTATATAATTCAATCCATAATTAATAGAAAAATTGCCATACTTCTTAGAACCATTAAAACGCATACTTGTTCTTCTGTCAACATCGTGCGGAACTAATCCTCTTATTTTTGCGTCTTCAATACTTACATAATAATCTTCACCGGCGATTGATGCAGTATTTTGAACTGTAGAACCGGTATTCCAGAATTTTATTTTGTCTTTAAAATGATCTGCAGAATATGGAACCATTTGTTGTGAACCATCTTCCAATACAGGTCCAAGAGGTTTAATAGTGCCGTCAAAAGCAGGACCGTATTGTTGATTCTCATAAGGCACATAACCAAGATTTCCGTACTGATCTAATACTTCGCCTGCACCTTGCCCAAATTGTTTTTGAAATTTTGGAAAGAAAGAAACACGTGTTGCTTCAACCGTGCTGCTTAATGTAATCGTTGGGTTTTTAGTTCCTTTTTTTGTATTGATTATAATTACACCATTCACTGCATCGGGTCCGTAAATAGCGGCAGATGCAGCACTTTTTAAAACTGTTAAGCTGGCAACATCATCAGGCGGAATAGAAGACAAATATCCTAATGGTGTTGGTGCACCATCAACCACAAGCATCGGTTCATTATTACCGGTAAGAGAACGAATGCCGCGAATATTAATTTTTGCATTTTCAAATACGCCACTGTTTACAGTTGAAATATTTAAGCCTGAAATTTTTCCGTTCAGCGCTTGCTGAATGTTTACAGATTTTCCTGCCGTTAAAGTTTTGTTTCCAATAGTTGTAGTTGCATAACCTAAATCTTTTGCCTGCCGCTGAATACCTAAAGCAGTTGTTACAACTACTGTTGAGAGTTCTGTATTACTGGCAACCAACGTTATTGTAAGATTAGTTTCATTTCCAACAATAACTTCTTTTGAAATAAAACCTGTGGCGCTTATAACCAAAACATCATTTGCAGTTGCATTAATAGAAAAAGCGCCTTGCACATCTGCAGAAACGCCAACCTGCGATTTTTTAATTTTTACAGTTGCAAACGAAACGGCTTCATTTTTATCGTTCACTACTTTGCCGCTAACCAGTTTTGATTGTGCAACTGATGTAATACTGAAACAAATTAAACAGAGTAAAAAAATACTTCTCATAAATATTTATTTAAAGCAATTACAAAGGGATTTTGATAAAACTGCCAGTTAATAGTGATTACAATTTTATCAGTTAAGCTGCAATCATTAGCGCGAGATGTTATGTACGCGGTTTATTTGTACATCAACTTTAAAAAAAGGGGATTATAATAGTTTTATACCTTAAAAAGATTTTTTGTACCATGGTTCCTGGCATTGCGCCACATCAAATATGATTTATATAAAATCGCAAAAAATTTTGTTATCTGTAGTAAAAATTAGGAAGCTGAATTGAATTTTACCTATTGATAAAGGAGTAAAAAAAGACAGGTGGTAGAAACCACCCGCGTGTTGTCAAAATGAGAATTTGCAAGTTTATGTTATAAAAAAGCTGCTTAAAAACTTATGTTATGTAATTAAAAAAAACGTACATGAACGGTTGAATATTTATAAAATTTAATGCTATACTTTCCTAAAATGTAGTTTGATGCTTGCTTCAATTGCAAGTAACGTTGTTGCGCAGTTGCCATTCATAACAGTAAGCAATGGTTTCATACCTAATAACAATTTATACAAGTGATGCACATATAAATTAGCTATTATTTGCAAAAGTTGTCTAATACCAAACTTTAATGAAACAGTTATCTTTTGTTGTTTACTGTTTACTTTTTTTTTCGGCAGGCTGCTTCAGACATGAATATAAAAAACCTATAGTAAACGGGTATTATTTGTATGCTTATGCTGCTGATGAAGACATGTGTATAATGCACTTTGATAAATACGGCGGACTGCAAATTATTGATCCAACTGTTTTCTCAATAGGGTTTGATAAAAATTTTATTATCGCAAAACAGCATCCCACTATTTACCCTGAAAAAGAAAATAAGAAGATAACAAATTACTTTATTATTCCTTTAAAACAACCTGTTACATGGACAGATGATAGCATTGCAACCGGGCCTTTAAAGGAAAACGAGTTTTTGGAGATGAGAAAAAAATTAAAGATTGCAGATACCCTTAGTTTTTTTATAAGTTTTAATAGCATCAAATAATTAAAATTTCTGCTTCATTCAAATATTAATTTCTCTTGTTCATACCATTTTTATTGCCGTTTGTACCAGATTAATTAAACGCAAAAAAGCTATCTTATTTTAGTATTACCGCAATTAAACTTATGCTTATAAAAAAGAAATATATCCAGGTAATTATTCACCTTCTTTTTTGGGCGCTGTTTGTATTTTTTTTTAATGCAGTGTTTGATATAAGAATAAGATGGCGATTAGAGCAAGGTGAAAAAATTGATCCTGCAAATCCTGAGGTCCTCACGTTTCAATTCAGCATTATAAAATCTTTATTGGTGGGGCTTGGCTTTAAATTGATCTTGTTCTATACAAATTATTATTTTCTTTTAAAAAGATACAGCCAAAAGAAAAACCTGCTTAAATATTTAATTGAATTAATACTTCTTTGCGCAGTATGTTATACCACAGAGCAGTTAACAAAAAATGCAATAAACAGCGACATTAAGCGCATGCATTTAGAAGATGTAAACGATATTATTAACTATTATGCACGTATAAACATTGTGGTTTATATTTTAATACTCGGTTTTTCTTTTATTTATTTTTTTATAAATGAATGGGCAAAAAATGAAAGGATTAAAAACCATTTACGAGCTGAACATCTTACTGCAGAATTACAACTTCTCAAACTGCAAATAAACCCGCATTTCTTTTTTAATACACTTAATAATTTATATGCACTGGCGCAGGATCATAATGATACAGAGCTTGCTTCAGGCATTCATACGTTGGCAGATTTAATGCGGTATATGGTTTATGAAAGCAACGAAAAATTAGTGCCGCTTAAAAAAGAAGTAATGTACATAAATGATTATCTGAAAATTTTTAAACTGAGAATCGATGAAAAAGATGATGTATATATAAACTTTAAAATAGATGGAGAAATTGAAAATAAATTTATTGCACCCATGCTTTTAATCCCCTTTATTGAAAACGCATGCAAGCATGGTATTAATTTTAAAAAGAGATCGTTTATCAATATTACATTAGCAGTTATAAAAGATCAGCTTACTTTTTTTGTTAGTAACAGCAATCATACAAGTTTAAAAAAGGAATATAACGGAGCTTCCGGCTTAGGTCTTCAAAACGTTCATAAGCGATTAGAGCTTATTTATCCTCATAAATACAAGCTTCAAATAAAA
>JAICKT010000608.1 GCA_025927795.1 Parafilimonas sp.
CAGCTATCTTCAAAAGGAACAATATTTATATCCTGCTCATCAACAGAAGAAACAAGTTTTAAAAAAGCAGACCACGTTTCGTCAAGTGATGCAAATAACTCGTCAACATTTAATCTCTCGATTACCATATAATCTTTTTTAAGCACCATAATTAATTTGTTTGAAGCACAGATAAAATATTTCCTGCAGGATCTTTAAACCAGGCAATCTTTGGTCCGTTAGGATCTCTGCTTATTCCTTTTTCATCTGTTTTAAGTTCACTGTATTGTTCGAACACAATACCTTTTGCTGTTAATTCATCAACTGCTTTATCAATATCATCAACAGGAAAATTCAGAACAGTGAATGTTGCCGGCTCATGATTTGGCTTTGGATAAACAAGAATATTATTACTGCCGCTGATATGCAATTCTATTAAGCCCATTGGATTATCCTTAACTTCTACGCCAAGCATTTTACCGTAAAACTCTTTTGCTTTTTGTAAATCATTTACAGAAAAACTGCTGAATGCTTTTGTGTTTTTAAACATAAAATTTGTTTTACTGATTTATAAAATCATTTTGCCTTTATCATGCACAACATTTCTTCATCATTTTTATACCATTCTATTGCGGGTGTTGTTTTATCAACGCGGTTGTCTTGCATCATTTCGTTAAAAATATCTTTTATACAATTCGTTTGAGTGCGCCAGTTTTTCAGGGTTTCAGTAAAATATTCTCCGCTTTTGATAGTAAAAGTTTTATAGTTAAACTTTTCTGCTTCACCTTCTTGCTTTTCTTCTGCAAAAACATTATAAATCATGTTATTGTTTTCAATATAGCTTATGCCATAATAATTTCTTTCGCCTGCGCAATCGCCTGTTTTTTTAATCAGTTCATCAAAGGCTTCGCTTATACCACTTGGAAAAGTTTTCACTTGCTTACCAAAGGTTTTTATATCATTTTTAAGATTAATTTTTTCCATAACATTTTTTTATGACACAAACTTACTGACATGCTAAATTTTACAGGTGGTGTAAACGCGCCATTCTTAGGAGTTGATTGCGACAAAAAGGTTCTTTACATTTGTCTCTCGAAAAAATTGCCATTATTATGAAACATGTTTCTATTCTTATTCCAAGAGGTCACACAAGTGTTGTAAATATTGAAGGCACCCACCAGATTTTTAATGAAGTAAATTCAATATTGAAAGGCATGGAAAAGCCACCATTATTTAAAGTGCAATTGGTGGGTATTTCAAGAGAAACAAGCCAGCGTAATGGTTTGTTTACGATTGGTCCGGATGTTTTGATTAACGATATTAAAAAAACAGACCTTATAATAATCCCGGCTATACATGGTGAACCAAAATCTGTTATGGAAAAGAATGCTGAATTTGTGCCATGGCTTCTTAATCAATATGCAAAGGGTGCTGAGATTGCAACACTTTGCATTGCTTCTTTTTTTCTTGCAGGAACAGGGTTATTAAATGGCAAACAATGTTCAACGCATTGGTCTGCTGCAAAAGCATTCAGAGAATTATTTCCTGATGTAAATCTTGTGGATGATAAAATAATAACGGAAGAAGATGGTATTTATACAAGTGGTGGCGCCTATTCTTTTTTAAACCTGCTGGTTTATATCATTGAAAAATATGCAGGCCGAGATGTTGCTGTGTTAATTGCAAAATCTTTTATGATTGATATTGATAAAATAAGTCAATCACCATTCATAATTTTTAAAGGACAAAAAGAACATGATGATGAACCAATAAAAAAAGCACAGGAATTTATTGAAAATAATTTTGATGAGAAAATTACAGTTGAACAACTGGCATCAATGTTTGCATTGGGGCGTAGAAATATGGAGCGCAGGTTTAAAAAAGCAACATCCAATACAGTGATGGAATATATTCAACGCGTAAAAATTGAAGCTGCGA
>JAICKT010000568.1 GCA_025927795.1 Parafilimonas sp.
TTAAAATCAGCAAGACAAAGAGAATATTATATTAAGAAAATGAAAAGTCGAAAATTCATTGAAAGTTTAATTAGCTCGGCTGAATAGAGTGTCCCGATTCTAATCGGGAAGGTCATTGGTTTGAATCCAATCCGGGTCACAGAAATTAAGCACATGAAACATTCATGTGCTTTTTGTTTTATGCAGTTTATTTTTGTTGAAATAAGGCAATGAAAGTTTTAATTATTGAGGACGAGAAAGAGCTTTCCAAAAGCATTTGTCAGTATCTCGCCGGCGAACAGTTTGTAACTGAAACGGCGCACGATTTTCATTCTGCATTAGAAAAAATTTCTTTGTATGATTATGCCTGTATTATACTTGATATAACATTGCCAAATGGCAGCGGTCTTGATATTTTAAAAGAAATAAAAGCAAATAATAAAGCAGACGGCGTAATTATTATTTCTGCAAAAAATTCTTTAGATGATAAAATAACCGGATTAAAAACGGGAGCTGATGATTATCTCACCAAACCATTTCATTTATCTGAATTAAGTGCAAGAGTAGCGGCAATTATCCGCAGAAAATCTTTTGATGGAAAGAACACGATTGTGTTTGATGAACTGGAGATAAACCTTAATGAGAAGCAGACTTTGATTAACGGCATAACATTAGATCTTACAAAAAAAGAATACGAGTTGCTGCTGTATTTTATCAGCAATAAAAATAAAGTAATTACAAAATCAGCTATTGCGGAGCATTTATGGGGAGACAACATGGACCTTGCTGGCAGTTACGATTTTATTTACACGCATATTAAAAATCTGCGCAAAAAATTATTGCAGCATGGTTCGCTGGATTATATAAAATCAGTTTACGGCATGGGTTATAAATTTAGTTTACCTAAATAATTTTAATTGAAGCTGTTCACAAAATATAACCGCATTAATGTTATATCAACAATAATTATTTTTTTGCTGGGATGTATTGCATTTTCTTTTTTATTACGGTACGTTATAATCAGCCAGATTGATGAGGATCTGAAAATTGAAAAGAATGAAATTTTAAATTATGTAAACAGGTTTAATCATTTGCCTGCGATTATTGAAGTGCGTGACCAATATAATATTTATAAGCCTATTGATAAACCGCAGCAAACCATTCATGAAATTTATACAAATAAAGTTTATGACACAGATGAGCATAAAAAAGAATTACGTCGCATTATTGAATTTAATGTACAGGCAAATAACAGTTGGTATTTAGTGAGTGTTAGTAAATCGCTTGCGAATACAAATGAGCTTATTCAAACAATAATTATTATAACCGTTACAATTATACTTCTTATTATTGTCGTTACATTTTTTATTAACCGCATAGTGTTGCGCAGATTGTGGCAACCTTTTTATAGTACTTTAAAAACAGTACAATACTTTAATCTCAGCGATTCACAAACCTTAAATTTCGGTAAAACTGATATTGAAGAGTTTAAAAATCTAAACATAATCCTTACTGATTCATTAAGCAAAGCGCAACATGATTATCAGTCATTAAAAGAGTTTACAGAAAATGCTTCGCACGAATTACAAACGCCGCTTGCTGTTATACAATCAAAGCTTGATATTCTGATGCAAAATGAAAAAGTTACAGAAGCAGAAAGCCAGGCAATACAAAGCGCTTACAATGCTTTACTGGGTTTAAGCAAGCTTAACCAATCTTTGTTGTTGCTGGCAAAAATTGAAAACAATCAATTCAATGAGAAAACAGAAATTGATGTAAAAGAATTGCTTCAGAATAAAATTAATCAGTTCTCCGAAATATGGAAGACCCGAAATATGCACGTGCATCAAAGTCTTTCACCAAAGACGATTACAAACAATTTTTATCTTACAGAAATTTTATTGAATAATCTTTTAAGTAACGCTACAAAGCATAATATTACCGATGGTTCTGTAAATATTTTATTGCACGCTGATTTGCAGATTAGCAACACGGGTGTTGAACAACCACTTGATAAGGAACAATTATTCAAGCGGTTTTCAAAGCAAAAAAATGCAGTTGTAAATCATGGGCTGGGCTTATCTATCATTCAACAAATTTGCATTGCATCAGGTTATATATGTTCCTATAATTTTTCAGTGCCTAACATACATACTTTTATTATTAAGTTTAATTGAAGTAAGATATAAGAACGATTACGATGCTGTTCTTCAATTTTTCTTCAAA
>JAICKT010000023.1 GCA_025927795.1 Parafilimonas sp.
AATCATACAATAAACTTTGTACTTCATTAAATCGCTTGTAGTGTGTTATTAATCGCGGTGCTTTTACAGAAAATTTAAAATTAGCAGGGCTTTGGTCATACCATTTTTGTAACATAACCGTTGTAGGAAAACGATAAAATGTAGTATTTAATTCAAGCGTATTAAATTGAGTACAGTAAAATTCAAACCATTTGCTTTGCGGCAAACTTGATGGATAAAATATTTCTTTCCAATCTTTATTATAAAACCCTGAGCAACCAATAAAATATTGCATGATTTAAATAATGCAAAAACAAAACCAAAAGAAATTATGAATTATCTTGAATTTTTATCACGCTATGCAACTTGAATCACTCACACCAATTTTATATACTGAAGATATAAAAGCAACTATTCAATTCTATACAAAGCATTTCGGTTTTTTTTGTAATAATTATGATGAGACTATTGGCTGGGCTTCGCTTTGCAACGATGATGTTGAATTGATGATTGCAAAACCTAACGAACATATTTCTTTTATAAAATCAAACTTCAGCGGTTCATTTTATTTCAAAACAAAAGATGTTGATGCCTTATGGAATGCTATAAAAGATAAACTCAACATCTGCTACCCAATTGAAAATTTTGATTATGGCATGCGTGAATTTGCTGTATATGATAACAATGGTTATTTACTGCAGTTTGGTTGGAAAATAGGCACCAACTAAACTTATTCCATCCCCGGTTGTTTATTCTGGAAACATTTTTGTTTACATTCATTCACGATGCAGTTAATCGAGTTTACAGATAAAGGTTTGTTTTGCCGCGCCGGTAATTTTTATATTGACCCATGGAAGCCGGTTGATTATGCTATCATCACACATGCACACAGCGACCATGCAAAATTTGGGAACGAAAACTACCTGTGTCATACACTAACAAAACCTTTGCTGCAGGCGCGTTTAGGCAATAACAATTATGAAACACTTGAATGGAATGAAACAAAATTTATTAATGGTGTAAAAGTTTCATTGCATCCCGCAGGACATATTATTGGCTCATCGCAAATACGTGTTGAACATAATAATGAAGTTTGGGTAGCAAGCGGCGATTATAAAGTTGCGAATGATGGATTGAGCGGCGAATTTGAACCTGTAAAATGCAATGCATTTATAACTGAATCAACATTTGGTCTGCCCATTTATTGCTGGAAAAACCAGGAAGAAATTTTTGAAAACATGCGCAACTGGATTCTTGCGAACAAAGCATTAAACAAAGCAAGCATCATAATCGCATATAGTTTGGGTAAAGCGCAACGTGTGTTGAAAGCACTGGAAGATTTCGACGAAACAATTTATATGCATGGTGCAACATACAATATGCACCAGGCTTTAATCAATGCAAATATTCCTTTACCAAAAATTAATGCAGAACGTGTAACGCCCGAAACACCGAAAGAAAAATTAAAAGAATGCATTGTTATTGCGCCGCCCGGTGCTGATGGTTCGCCGTGGTTAAAAAAATTTTCACCATACGCAATTGGTGCTTGCAGCGGATGGATGCAGGTGCGTGGTAACGTTAGAAGAAAAAATGTTGATGGCGCTTTTGCATTAAGTGACCATGGAGATTGGAATGGTTTATTATGTGCTATAAAAGAAACACAGGCAGAAAAAGTTTATGTAACGCACGGATATCAATCTGTGTTCAGCCGATACCTAAATGAACAGGGAATATGGAGCGCTGAAGTAAAAACAGAATATGGAACAGAAGATAAAGAAGTAGTTGCAGAAACATCAGAAGAAAAAAAATAAATTGTTGACAGCGAAGGATGAACATATAATTATTGATGAATCATCGCAGCAAGATGCGAAAGATGGAATGGCTTTGTTTTCAGAGCTGGTTACTTCGTTGGGTTCAGCAACTAAAACATTGGAAAAGCAAGATGCGTTGATAAATTATTTTTCTCTGGCGGATGATAAAGATAAAGTTTGGATGATTGCATTATTCAGTGGAAGAAGACCACGGCGTTTAATAAACTCGTCTTTATTGCCACAATGGTGCATCGAAATAAGAAATATCCCCGGCTGGTTGTTTAGTGAATGTTATGGTTCAGTTGGCGATATGGCTGAAACGATTGCTTTGTTATTACCAGAAGCAACAGAAGAAAAAAAGCAATCATCATTATCATACTATATAGAAAAATTAGTTTCACTTGAAAAAGAAAATGAATTTATAAAAAAAGATTTTATAACAGGTTGCTGGCGCACGATGAATAAAGATGAACGTTTTGTGTTTAATAAATTACTCACCGGAAATTTTCGTATTGGTGTATCGCAAAAACAAATGGTAAATGCTTTGGCAAAAACGGTGAAGCGTGAGCCATCTGTAATTGCACATCGTATTAGTGGTAACTGGGACCCTATAACAACTTCATTTGATGAATTGCTAAATGAAAATGTAAGCATCATTGATTATTCCAAACCTTATCCTTTTTATCTGGCGTATGCATTGGAAGAAAATCCTGAAACATTAGGTGATGCAAATGAGTGGCAGGCAGAATGGAAATGGGATGGCATTCGCGGAGAAATTATTAAACGAAATAATCAATTGTTTGTTTGGAGCCGCGGCGAAGAATTGATGACAGAAAAGTTTCCGGAGTATTACATCCTTCAAAATAAATTACCTGAAGGAGTTGCATTGGATGGAGAAATAATTTCCTTAACGAATGCTAATGTTGAAACAAATGAATTTACTATTTTACCCTTTGCATTATTGCAAACACGCATTGGCAGAAAAAATGTTACGGCAAAACAATTAAAGGAATCACCGGTTGGTTTTGTTGCATATGATTTGTTAGAATTTGAAGGCGAAGATTTTCGCAATAAAACGTTAGAAGAGCGCAGAATTATTTTAGAAAAAATTATTGCTGATGCAAACGAACCGGTATTAAGATTATCGCCCATCATTAATTATAATAATTGGGATGAATTGGCTGCAACCCGCGCAACAAGCAGAGATATAAACGCGGAAGGTATTATGCTGAAACGTAAAGCATCAATATACCAGGTTGGAAGAAAAGTGGGCGATTGGTGGAAGTGGAAAATTGATCCACTTACAATTGATGCAGTGATGATTTATGCTGCAAAAGGCAGCGGTAGAAGAAGTACTTTATATACTGATTATACTTTCGCTGTAAAAGATGATAATAAGCTGATTCCTTTCACTAAAGCATATTCTGGATTAACAGATAAGGAATTTGCGCAGGTAGATGCATTTGTAAAAAGAAATTCTTTGGAAAAATTCGGACCTGTACGCACTGTAAAACCAGAGCTTGTTTTTGAAATTGCTTTTGAAGGAATTGCTGCAAGCAAACGCCATAAAAGCGGCGTAGCACTTCGCTTTCCAAGAATCAAACGCTGGCGAAAAGATAAAAAGACTGATGAAATAAATACGCTTGATGATTTGAAAAAAATGTTGGAGGTTTATGGAAAATGATTTGATCTTCCGCGATACAAGTTTCCGACAATAAAAAAGCCACTTAACAGTGGCCTTTTTATTTTAATTTTTGAATTTCCTATTTTCCCTTTATCAACTTAAGCGTTTTAATATTCTTTCCCTGTATTACCTGAACAAAATATATCCCTGAAATAAGTTCTTTGCCAAATGAGTATTGGCTGTTGCCGAAACCACTGGCCTGATAAACTTTTTTACCATATACATCGGCTACAATTATTTCAACCTTTTCCTTGCTGCTGCTTTGAATGGCTAACATAAACTGATTGGCAGAAGGATTAGGAAATACATGGATATTTAAGCCCGCATTAATCGTTTTTGAAATTGAAGAAAGATTTGCAAAAGGTGACTCTGAACCAACCGGAGCAAAACAAATTCCTTTATAAAAAATGCCATCTTGTGCAGCTACAATAGTTGTCGCAGATGAACCTGCACCAGCATCAGTAATTTTTATTATGCGGTTTCCTGTTGCGTCATTTGTGGTTGCATAAACAACAGGGTTAGCTCCTGAATAATCAACAACTAAACCGTAAGCGCCAACATTTGCAACTCCTGTTCCTAATGTGTAAGCAAGTGTCCACACACCGCCACTGTTTGTCCATTTTTGAATGCCTGCGCCTGCATCAATAGAATTGTTTGCAATATAACAAACGCTCATATCGGGGTTAAAAGAAAAGTCCTCGAGTGTACTTGTTGTGGTGTTGATAACCTGTGTTATGGTTACCGGATTAGTTGTAGGCAATCCTGTACCTAATGCAAATACTCCGAGCTGTGTTTTTGAATTAATTGGGCCAGCCTTTTGTGTAGAATAATAAATCTGCCCGTTAAATATGTGTAATCCATAAGCCTTGGCAGGATTTGATGCATCTGTACCCAATCCTGCGAAAGCGCCCGGCGCGTAGTAATCAATCCCATCAATATTGGCATTCGATGCTCCCGAAGCCCAATAATTTGTTCCGTCAGAAATTGCACCTCGAATGTCATTAGCTGAATAAGCATTTGAACTGGAAGCAACCTGCTGATAAGCGCCGGATGATGAAACCGTACCAATTACACGCGGTACCGCAGATGAGGCAGTAGCAGTAATATCAATGAACGAAGCAGAAGTTCCGTATCCACCCAATAAAATATATTTATTGTCTGTTGAAGTGGTTAAAAATCCTTCAGAGCCGCCGAAGACACCTGAAGTTTGAATAGGGGTTCCTCCTGTCGTAGGCAGAGACACTGTAATTCCTGCGGCACCATTAGTGGTAAATTCATTTAACGTTATAGCAGAAGATGCTTTACTCACCGTTCCTGTCGTTTGCAAAACAACCAGGTTACCGGCAGTAAACTCTACACCACAGGCATTACCATCAGCAATTGTAATGCTGGTATCATACATGCAATTATTACCATCTGTTACAGTAATTGTATAGCTGCCGGCAGTAACTGTAAAATGATTATCACTTTGTGGTCCCTGTGTATTTATTCCATCTGTTAAAGTATATAAATAATTACCTGTGCCACCAGTTGCATTTACTACTACAGTAGTTGTGCCGCCGGAACATGTAATAGGATCTTCATTTGTTGTAGCAGTTAAAGCAGCGGGTTCAGTTACAAGAACTGTTGTATCCAATCCACATCCAGCATCCGAAGTGATAATAAGATTATATGATCCTGCGAATAAATTGGTTATATCCTCATTTGTTGAAGTAAAATCATTTGGGCCAGTCCAACTATAGGTTAAAGTACCGCCGGTTGCAGTTACATCAATTGCTCCTGAATTATTTCCATTGCAACTAACATTGGTTATTGCAATATTTGAAATTGATATTGATGAACTTGAGCAGGTTGTAACATTGATTATATTAGAATATGCAGAGCTATCGTTAGAACTCATGGCCCGAACTCTATAATAATAAGTTGTGTTTGCAGTTAACCCACTTACCATCTGTGAAGTTCCATTTACTGTAAGATGATTATAGCCCGGGACATAAGATGGAGTAACTGAAGTATAAGTTACAGACACATCATCAAAATCTATTGCTGCGTTTACTAAAGTGTAAGTAAATCTGAATCGCACAAAATTATTCTGCCAGCCGGAGGATCCCGAGTTGTAAGTTTTAGTTACGCTGGTTTTTGAAATATTCGTAATATTTTGAATAGTTTTCCATGTAATTCCATCATAGCCCTCCACTAACAAAGAACCTGAATTAGTTGTTATACCTCTTATAAAGAAACTGAGGTTGGTTACAGGTGCAGGATAAGTGGCAGTGGTAACACTTCTGCCTGTTTTATTAAACTTGATAGCAGGGGAAGCAATTCCAAATTTTTTTGTATCAACCGCAATGCCTTTGCTGAATAACCATCCGGTAGGAGGAGTGCTTCCATTATCAAATCCTTCGTTAACTGTTGTTGGTGGCCCTGTTACAGAAAATGAAGGAGTAGTACTTACATCAAGCTGATAATTAGTTGCACGATTTACGCTATTCCAATTGGCTATGAAACTATTTTGGGTTAATTGAGTAGCTGCTATAGCAACCGGAGTATCTAAATGAATACCGAAATATAAAGTATCTGAAACAAGTGTAGTGCAACCATTAACAGACATCTTTAGCCAATATTTGCCGGGTGTTGATATTGTTGTATCATAAGATGTTGATTGAAAATTGTTCCAGAAATATCCAGAAAAGCCTCTTAATGTACGAGCCTCGAATGGCTGTACATTATCGTATTCATCAGTACCTATAATACTTATTACCGGCTTGGTGTTATTTATAGAATCGCACTGTGCCTGTGCTGTGCTTTGCAAATAAATGTTCATCCAGTTAATCCTTTGTTTAAACCAGTCAGTTAAGTGTGTAATTTCACCTGAATATTTTTTGGGATATGGCGCTGGATTAGATCCAAGATTTATACCGAGAATAGGCCATTTTTGAAAATTTCGATCAATAGCCCCAGATTGCATTAACTGGTTAGCGGCTGTAAAAATTAAAGGAGGCATGCTATCTAAAACAGGTCTTATCTGCGCCCACCGTGCCTGTACTTGTTGTACGAAAGCAGGATCCTGGAAAAGTCTGTTGTAATAAGATGCTGTTTGAATCCAAAAACCATCTTCTTTATCATTATTGTTATTAATGTCATTTCCAAAGCCAATATCAAAATCCCATAGCGGACCTGCTTTTAATTTGCCACTTGTATCTTTATAAAAAAAACAGCTTGCCAATAAATTAGCATCATTATTTTTTGCCAGCTCATTAATAAGATACCAATCTACAAAAGTTTTTACGTCTATATATTTAGCATAGCCTGTTGTAGGATCTTTAAAATTAGAACCAAATAATGCTGCTTCAAAATCGTTCATGTATTGTTCTATATAACTAACCTGCTGCGGAATAATGTTTTTGCTTTTAGGATAATCTATAACAAATAATTCTTTCTCCTTTGAAGTCTTAAAAGTGCTGTCAGTTGAGTCAATGCGGCTCTTAGTCGTAGCTTCAATTATATAACCCCCGGTTAAATCTGTTGTACTTGACTTTGCAATATTAACTCTGTAAGTTGACCGTTTGATTTTTTCACATAAAATATATAACCCTAGGTAACTGCTGTCTAAATACACTTCGGCAAATCTGTAGCGTGGAGAGTACTCCATGGCAATTGCATTACCCAAGTAATAAGCAAGCGAATTACGCAACAGGCTTTTATCATTATAGTTTGCTATTAATGCCCATTCATTATCCGGAGGCATTCCGAATATACCGGCAAGCGTATCTCCTCCATTAGCATCAGTTAAATCTACGCTGTATGGTTTCTTGGGTTTATTCCAGCTGGTTTGTCCTCTGCCTTTAATATCAATATAACCATCATAGAGTTGAGCAGTTGTATAAGTTGAACCGCTTGCATTAATAATTTGCATATGCGCTTTTAAGCTTGAGTCTTTAGTTATAGGACCCGGTTCAAGAAGATTTATATATATTTTGGGAACACCGTTAACGCTGAAGGTTTCAGTAGTTTGAGCGCGTGTATAAAGAGAAATAAATAGAATGCAGAATAAAATTACTGCCTGGCAAATTTTTACATGAAATTTCTTTTTTAGAAATGTGGAATGTAACATTTTCTGATTCATAGGGATTTTTTTAAGTATTAAAAAATTGATTGTTATTAATAGGGTTCAAAAAAAATTCAATTAGCAAACAAATGCTATTTCAAAAATTTTTTAAATCTGATTAGTCTTATTTATTGAGTTAAAACGGTAACGGATCCCAGCTAGTTTATTTTTTCAATTAGATAACTAATCTAAGCACATTTTTTATTTTATACAAATATTTTTTATTTTTTTCATAAATTACATTCCTACAAGACTTACAACTGTTAGCTTACATTTGCGCAAATTTTCTTTCATGAATTTTGAATTAAGCGAAGAGCATTTAATGATTCAACAAGCGGCAAGAGATTTTGCCAACACTGAATGCTTACCTGGTGTTATTGAACGCGATGAGAAAATGATTTTTCCCAAAGAGCAGATTTTGAAATTAGGAGAACTTGGCTTTTTAGGCATGATGGTAAGCAGTAAATATGGCGGTGCCGGTATGGACACGATTAGTTATGTAATTGCTATGGAAGAAATTTCTAAAGTTGATGCAAGTGTTGCGGTTTGCATGAGTGTAAATAATAGTTTAGTTTGCTGGGGTCTCGAAGTTTTTGGAACAGAAGAACAAAAGCAAAAATATCTTTTTCCATTAGCACAAGGAAGAAAAAATAATGAATTATATATTGGTGCTTTTTTATTAAGCGAGCCTGAAGCGGGCAGCGATGCAACATCTCAGCACACCACAGCAGAAGATATGGGCGATTATTATTTGGTAAACGGCACTAAAAACTGGATAACCAATGGTTCAAGTGCAAGCGTTTATCTGGTAATGGCACAAACAGATCGTTTAAAAGGACCGAGAGGAATTAATGCTTTAATAATTGAAAAAAATTGGGCGGGTGTAACTGTCGGTACTAAAGAAAATAAGATGGGCATTCGTGGCAGTGATACGCATTCAATTCAATTTACAGACGTAAAAGTGCCGAAAGAAAACAGGATTGGTAAAGATGGATTTGGTTTTAAGTTTGCGATGCAGGTTTTAAATGGCGGCAGAATTGGTATTGCAGCGCAGGCATTGGGAATAGCATCCGGAGCTTTTGAACGTTCACTAAATTATGCTACACAACGCAAATCTTTCGGCAAGGAAATTATTAATCATCAGGCTATACAATTTAAGCTTGCAGACATGGCTACGCGCATACAGGCTGCAAGATTGTTAATTTATAAAGCTGCAGTAGATAAAGAAAACAATAAAGATTATACGATAAGTTCTGCAATGGCAAAAGTTTATGCTTCAGAAACGGCTATGTGGGTTACAACGGAAGCCGTACAAATTCATGGAGGTTACGGGTATGTGAAAGAATACCATGTAGAGCGCATGATGCGGGATGCAAAAATCACCCAGATTTATGAGGGCACCAGCGAAGTTCAGCGGATTGTTATTGGGAGATCTTTATCGAAATAATTATCTTTTTCTGAAATAATTAGGATCGTGAGAAGGGCAGGCTGAACTGCGGCTTTCAACACAGGATGTAAACAGCATTGCACAAATAGCGGCTGTTACAAATAATAAAAGGATTTTACGCATAAACAGTTTTTAAAAACATCAATAACAAATATAACGTAAACACTTAAATAAAAGTATTCGGTGTTCATTTCATACAAATTAAAAACGGCCTTACTTTCGTACCAGTAATTTTTTTAAATGAGCCTTACCGTTTCTCGCCCCCTTGCCATTATAGACCTGGAAACAACCGGTATAAACGTAGCAACAGATAAAATTATTGAAATAGCTATTGTAAAGCTTTTGCCGGATGGTACTACATTAAACAAAAGAAAATTTATTAATCCGCAGATACCAATACCAAAATCTTCGAGCGATGTACACGGTATTACCAATGAAATGGTTAAAGATGCGCCGGCATTTAAACAGGTTGCCAATGAAATAAAACAGTTTTTAGATAATTGCGATTTAGGCGGATATAACAGTAACCGTTTTGATATTCCAATGCTGGTTGAAGAGTTTTTAAGAGCCGGTCTGGAATTTTCAATGGAAGGAAGAAAATTGATTGATGTGCAGAAAATATTTCATTTTATGGAGCAGAGAACACTTGCTGCAGCTTACAAGTTCTATTGTAATAAAGCGCTTAACAATGCACATAGTGCAGAAGCAGATGCAATGGCTACATTGGAAATTTTACATGCACAGGTTGTTCGTTATCCCGAAATAGGCATTACCATTGAAAGTATTTTAAATTGTATTGGTGAAGAAGATTGTGTTGATTTTGCCCGCCGCATGATAATGATGGACGGCATTGAAATTTTTAATTTCGGTAAACACAAAGGAAAATCAGTTGCAGAAGTGCTGAAAGCGGAACCGCAATATTACGACTGGATGATGAAAGGCGATTTTCCCATGAACACCAAACAAAAATTGACTGAAATATTGAACCGTACGATAATAAAAAAAATTAGTTTATAAGTATTTTTTGGCTTTTTATTTAACCCGAATGTATTGGAATATTGTATTTTCGGAAATTCCTCAATAGCTGCATTGTTTGAAGAAATTAGTTATCATACCTACTTATAATGAAATTGAGAATATTCAAATAATTCTCAAGGAAATTTTTTCTTTAAATAAAGACTTCCATGTGCTGGTAGTTGATGACAATTCTCCGGATGGAACTGCTTCTGCAGTTAAACGCATCATAGAAATTTATGAAGGGCAATTATTTATTGAAGAAAGAGTAGAAAAGCTTGGTCTTGGTACTGCATATATTTACGGTTTTAAATGGGCAATAGAAAAAGAGTATGATTATATTTTTGAAATGGATGCCGATTTTTCGCATAAGCCGCAAGACCTTGAGAGGTTATATTGCGCCTGCGAAAAAGATGGTTATGATGTTGCAATTGGAAGCAGGTATGTAAAAGGTGGTAAAATAATTAACTGGCCATTAGACCGCCATATTTATTCAAAGGGCGGCGCTTTATATACAAGGCTTATTACATTCATGCCCGTAAAAGATCCTACCGCAGGTTTTATATGTTATAAAAGAAAAGTTTTAGAAACCATAAATTTTGATGAAATTAAATTTATTGGTTATGCCTTTCAGATAGAAATGAAGTTTGCTGCGTGGAAACTTAGATTTAAAATAAAGGAAATACCAATCGAGTTTGAAGATCGTAAAATTGGCACCAGTAAAATGAGCGGACGCATTCTTAAAGAAGGTGTTTTAGGCGTACTTTCAATTCAATTTAAAAGTCTTTTTAAAAATTACCGCCGTCGAATGAATGTAAAACCATCGCCACATAAAAAATATCCCCACTCTCTAAAACAGTTTTAAATATTTGCTATTTAAAAAGATTATTTATAATTAATAAAAGAAATGTAATACTTAGCATTAATTTAATACTTTTGTAACCTCAGGGCTTTGAAAAAAAGCGAATTTGCGCTAACCCTTACTTCTTACCCATTTAAATTCTTACATATTTTTCAAGATTAAATTCGTCAGGCTATGTATTCGTATGCATTGTTAGAACCGGGTTGTTATTATTTGGTCCAGGAGAAAGAAGATGATAAGCTTACACTTTTACAGGTTAAAGTTATCAGCGATCATTGTATGTATGTTGAGAAATATACAGAAACTGTTTTGCAGGAATGGAAACGTAAAACAGATTCAATATTTGATATTGTTGAATTATTAAGTGATGATGCAGTAAAAGAATGGACAACCGCTTATTACAAAAACGAAGATGCTTATTATGAAGAAGACGATGATGAATAAATAATTATTTGCTCGTCATATTTATTATCGGCACAATCATTTCTTCCATACTAATACCGCCATGCTGAAAAGTATTGCGGTAATAATTCACATAATAATTGTAATTATTCGGATAACATAAGTAACCATCTTCTTTTGCAAATATGTAAGAAGAATTTACATTAGGCACAGGTAAACCTGCCTGTTTGGGGTCGCGAAATGCAAGTACTTCTTTTGGCTCGTAATTTAAATTTCTGCCATGCTTATAACGCAGATTGGCTGTAGTTTGCTTATCACCAATAACTTTATACGGTGTATTTACACGAACACTGCCATGATCTGTTGCCAATACTAAATTTATTTTTTTATCTGCAATCTTTTTTAATGCCTGGTGTAGTGGACTGTATTCAAACCAACTTTTTGTAATGCTTCTGTAACTTATTTCATCACCGGCAAGTTCCTTCAGCACTTCCATTTCAGTACGTGCATGGCTTAGCATATCAACAAAATTGTACACGATTACATTTAAGTCATTATTCAAAAGATTATGAATATTATTCAAAAGTTGCTGCCCATCGTTATGATGCAACACTTTTGTATAACTGTATCTAAGGCTATCTTTTTTTAAGCGTTTTAATTGTGCTTTTAAAAATTCTTCTTCGTGTAAATTTTTGCTGCCTTCTTCATCATCATTTTTCCAGAAGTTCGGAAATTGTTTTTCTATATCAAGTGGAAGCATTCCTGCAAAAATTGCATTGCGGCTGTATTGTGTTGCGGTTGGCAAAATACTATAAAATGTATCTTCTTCCAATATGCGAAAGCTTTCTGCAAATATTGGCTGAATAGATTTCCATTGATCGAAGCGAAGGTTATCAATCAGTACAAAAAATGTTGGAATGCCTTTTTCAACTTTGGGCAAAATTTTATTCTGAAATACATTATGGCTCATCACAGGTGCATTGCCGGCTTTGGCACTAATCCAATTAGCATAATTTTTACTGATGAATTTAAAAAATTCCGTATTCGCTTCCTGCTTTTGTGTTTGAAAAACTTCCTGCATTTCAGGACTGTTACTTTTTTCCATTTCAAGCTCCCAATACACAAGTTTTTTATAAACATCCATCCATTCATTATAATCTGGATTGCTGTTTAACACCATAAATAAATTACGGAACTCCTGCTGATATGCCGATGTTGTTTTTTCACCAACGAGCCTTTTGTTATCAATAATTTTTTTAAGGCAAAGCAAAACCTGGTTTGGATTTACCGGCTTAATAAGATAATCCGTAATCTGGCTTCCGATGGCATCATCCATTAAATTTTCCGTTTCGTTTTTGGTTATCATCACAACAGGAATATTGCTTACCTCCTTAATCTTTTGCAAAGTTTCAAGACCTGTAATACCAGGCATTGTTTCATCAAGTAAAACAACATCAAGTGCATTGTCTTTTACAAAATCAATCGCATCAAAACCATTAGCACGTGTGTGTACTTCGTAACCTTTATTTTCAAGAAACAATTTTTGCGATTGCAGATTTTCTATTTCATCATCTACCCAAAGTATAGTTGCTATTGCCATAATTTTAATTTTATTAAGTTTATTCGCGGCGATTCTTTAAAGATTGTTCCCCAAAAATATTTTTGAAGATTACCTATGTTTAAAAATGCAATCTTTGTAAAACAGCAGTTTGTAAAATTATTTTTTAAAAGCTGATGTATTGCACACCAATTGTTATTAAAAACTCATTTAACAAAGCCTCAACAAGTGCAAAAAACAAAACGAAAAATTATAAACGATCCCATTTATGGTTTTATAACAATAAATGATCCGTTATTGTTTTTTATAATTGATCACCCGTGGTATCAGCGTTTACGGCGTATTTATCAAATGGCTTTTGCACAACTGGTTTATCCCGGCGCTGTGCATACAAGATTACATCATTCGTTAGGTGCCTATCATTTAATTTGTCTTGCAATAAATGAATTAAAAAATAAAAATGTTGATATTACAGATGAAGAAGAACTCGCAGCAAAGTGTGCAATTCTTCTACACGATATCGGGCATGGACCTTTTTCTCATGCATTGGAAAATGTTTTAATTCCAAACGTACATCACGAAGAAATAGGGTTGCAGATAATGCATGAATTAAACAAGCAATCCGGCGGTAAACTCGATATGGCAATTTCTATTTTTACTAATCAGTATGAAAAACAATTTTTGCATCAATTAATAAGCGGGCAGCTTGATGTTGACCGTATGGATTATTTAACCCGCGATAGTTTTTACAGTGGTGTAAGTGAAGGTGTGATTGGCTATGACAGGATTTTAAAAATGCTTACAGTGAATAACGGTCAATTAATGGTGGAAGAAAAAGGATTGTATTCTGTTGAAAAATTTTTAGTTGCACGCAGGCTTATGTATTGGCAGGTTTATTTACATAAAGCAGTTTTGGCAGCAGAAAAAATGATTATAAAAATTATTGAAAGAGCAAGAGAAATTTATACACCGTCAGCGAACGATTTAAAGCTAAATTCAACGCTTGATTATTTTTTTGAGAGCTTTACAAACATGAATGAAGAAGCATTGCAAAAATTTTGTTTGCTGGATGATGTTGATATAATGTTTGCAGTAAAACAATGGAGTAATCATCCTGATATAGTTTTATCAACCTTATGCAAAAATTTGCTAAACAGGAAACTGTATAAAACCAAATTACAAACTGAGCCCTTCGATGAAGAGGAAGTTTTATCTGTAAAAAAAATGTTGTCAAAAAAATTCAATGTATCATTAAAAGATTCCTCTTATTTTATTTTTACAGGGCAAGCCGTAAATACAACTTACCAGTTAAAAGATGAGCGAATAAACATTCTTTCAAAAAATGGAACTTATAACGACATTAGCGAAGTTGCTGACCCGCTCATTCATAAAACACTTTCTATGCCGGTTAAAAAATTTTACATTTGCCAATTAACTTAATCTTGCACATTTTTAATTTATGCTTCCGTTATTAAATCATTAATAATTATTTTATGAAGATAAGTGCAGAAAGCATTGCCTTATTAATTAATGGAAAGGTTGAAGGAGACGGCAAAACTGAAGTTAGCTCTTTTGGAAAAATTGAAGAAGCAAAACAAGGCCAGCTTGCATTTCTCGCCAATCCTAAGTACGAAGATTTTTTATATACTACTAAAGCTTCTATAATAATTATTAATGATACGCAGGAATTAAAACAACCTGTTACCGCAACTTTAATTAGAGTTGGAGATGCATACCTTGCTTTTGCTTCATTGCTTCAAAAATACCAGGAGATGATGCAGGCACAATTAACCGGCATTCAGCAACCGAGTTATATTGATACAAGCGTAACACTTGGTAAAAATATTTTTGTTGGTGCATTTACTTATATAGGTGAAAACGCTGTTATCGGTGATAACGTAAAACTATATCCCGGTGTTTATATTGGTAATGATGTAAAGATTGATGATAACACCATCATTCATCCTGGTGTAAAAATTTATTTTGGATGTGTGATTGGTAAACAGGTAATTATTCACGCAGGTACTGTAATTGGTGGTGATGGTTTTGGTTTTGCTCCGCAGGATGATGGCAGTTATAAAAAAGTTCCGCAAATTGGTAATGTTGTTATCCAGGATAATGTTGAAATAGGATGCAATACAACCATTGACCGCGCAACAGTTGGCTCAACAATTATTCGTTCAGGAACGAAGCTTGATAATCTTATTCAAATTGCCCATAACGTAGAAATTGGCAATAACACAGTAATTGCCGCACAAGCTGGTGTTAGCGGCAGCACTAAAGTTGGATGTAATGTTATGATTGGCGGACAGGCAGGACTCGTTGGTCACTTACAACTTGCAGACAATGTAAAAGTAAATGCACAAAGCGGTGTAACTAAATCCATCAAACAAAAAAATGCTGCAGTTACAGGCTCGCCTGCTTATGATTATACAAGCGCTTTACGCAGCCAGGCTTTAACCCGTAATCTTCCGCAACTGGAAAAAAGAATTGCTGAACTTGAGAAACAAATCCAGCAATTACTTCAGGAAAAAGTTAGCTTTTAGTTCGCAACCGCTCAAAGTTTTTCCATAATTTTTAAAGCTTACTTTTGCAGCCCACAAAACAGGTCTCCTGTTAAGTATTTTTATTAAACTAATTTATGGATAATCATTTTAATCCTGACAAACAACACACCCTTTCTAAAGCTGCAGTTATAAGCGGCACCGGTTTGCATACCGGTGTTTTGGTTGATATGAAGCTCGTTCCCGCACATCCGGGTTTTGGAATTCAGTTCCACAGGATTGATTTGCCAGGCTCATCATTAATAAAAGCAGATTGCGATAATGTTACAGATACAAGTCGGGGAACTACATTGCAGGAAGGTGAAGCTAAAGTAAGTACTGTGGAGCATATTCTTGCAGCGTTGGTTGGTATGGGTATAGACAATGCTTTAATTGAATTAAATGGTCCTGAAATTCCGATAATGGATGGTAGTTCGCAACCTTTTATAGAGCTGATTGAAGATGCAGGTATAACAGAACAGGAGGCAACAAAAGCGTGGTATAGTCTCGAAGAAAATATTTATCATTATGATGAAGAAAAGCGCGTAGAAATGACGGCGCTGCCATCAACCAACTACCAGATAACTACGCTTATAGATTTTAACAGCCCTGTGCTGGGTACGCAACATGCAGGTTTAAAAAACATGAAGGATTTTAAAACTGCAATTGCACCTTGCAGAACTTTTTGTTTTTTGCATGAACTGGAGATGCTGCTTGATAATAATCTTATTAAAGGCGGCGATATAAATAATGCAATTGTAGTAGTTGATAAAAAAGTTGATGAGGAAGAATTAAAACGCTTGAAGAAGGTTTTCAAAAAAGAAAAAATTCAGGTTAAAAGCGAAGGATATTTAAATAATCTCGAATTACGATTTCCTAATGAGCCGGCACGCCATAAATTACTTGATGTAATTGGCGATCTTGCTTTGATTGGTTATCCTATTAAAGCGCGTATTATAGCAAACCGTCCGGGTCATAGCAGTAATGTAGAGTTTGCAAAAAAAATCAAACATTACATTAAAAGAAACAAACACATAAAAGATGTACCAGTTTATGATGCATCTCAGCCGCCGGTTTACGCGTTTGATTACATTGAAAAAACATTGCCGCATCGTTATCCGTTTTTATTGGTTGATAAAATAATTGAGCTTACAGATAATCGAATTGTTGGGATAAAAAATGTAACTTTTAATGAGTGGTATTTTTCAGGACATTTTCCTTCAAACCCAGTAATGCCAGGTGTTTTACAGGTTGAAGCTTTGGCGCAAACCGGTGGAATACTTTGTATAAACGCAATGCCAAAAGGTAAATACGACACCTATTTTTTGAAAATAAATAATTGCAAATTCAAACAGAAAGTTGTGCCTGGTGATACAATGATTTTAAAAATGGAATTAAATGGTCCAATACGAAGAGGCATTTGCGATATGAAGGGCACTGTATATGTAGGTGGCAAAGTAGCTACGGAAGCTGACCTTATTGCACAACTTGTAAAAGTTGACTAAAAACGGTTTTAGCTTTATTTTAAATATGAACATTTAACTTTGCGCCGTTCTTGCAATCAGAATATCGCAAAAGCGACAAGCTAAACGAATGATCCATCCACATACGTATATACATCCCAACGCAAAACTTGCTGAGAATGTAAAAGTTGATCCTTTCACCGTTATCCATCAAAATGTAACCATTGGTGAAGGCACATGGGTTGGCAGTAATGTAACTATAATGGAAGGTGTTCACATTGGAAAAAATTGCCGCATTTTTCCGGGCGCAGTGCTTGGTGCAGTTCCTCAGGATTTAAAATTTAAAGGTGAAGACACAACTGTTGAAATTGGAGATAATACAACTATCCGCGAGTATGTAACTATTCATCGCGGCACACGCGACAGGTGGAAAACAACAGTCGGAAATAATTGCCTTATCATGGCTTACAGCCATATCGCACATGATTGTTCCGTTGGAAACAATTGCATCATGAGCAATAACAGTCAAATGGCTGGGCATGTAATCATGGCCGATTATGCATGGATTGCCGGATTTACCGCCATTCATCAGTTTGTAAAAATTGGCCAGCATGCTTTTATTGCAGGCGGAAGCTTGGTACGCAAAGATGTGCCTCCATATATTAAGGCAGTAAGAAATCCATTAAGCTATGGTGGCGTAAACAGCGTTGGCTTAAAACGCAGAGGTTTTTCGCTTGATAAAATAAACCAGATACTTGACATATACCGTATCATTTATAACAAGGGATTCAATACTTCAAAAGCACTTGAATTTATAGAAGAAGAAATGGCTGCCAGCGATGAACGCGATGAAATAATAAGTTTTATCCGCGACAGTGAAAGAGGCATTATAAAGAGATATGCCAAAACCGATATAGATGATGAATAATTCTTACATCATCATTTCATTCAAATGAAAATTATTCTTACAAATGCCGGCAAACGTTTTAGCCGTGAATGGATTTTCAGGAATCTTAACTATGAATTTTCGCATAATAAATCTTATGCAATAACAGGCGCTAATGGCAGTGGAAAAAGTACATTACTGCAAGCGATATCTTCCGCTTTAATTTTAAATGATGGAATTATTAATTGGCAATTGAATGAAAAATCTATACAACCTGAAAACGTACATCAGAAAATAAGTTTTACTGCGCCTTACTTTGAATTGGTAGAAGAAATGACCGCGAAAGAGTTTCTTTTATTTCATGCACAATTCAAAACCTTTATTAATAATTTTTCAGTTGAAGAGATATTGCATAAAGCAGAATTATCAAATGCTGCTAATAAACAAATACGTTTTTACAGCAGCGGAATGAAGCAACGTTTAAAACTTGCACAGGCAATATTTTCTGATGTACCCTGCATTTTACTTGATGAGCCTTGCACCAATCTTGATGAAGGCGGATTTAATTTATATTATGATTGGATTGACAGCTTTTGTAAAAACAGGTTATTAATTGTTTCAAGCAATGATATAAATGAATATAAATTCTGCGATGAACAATTAAATATTCAAAACTTTAAAAAGTAACTGCAAGATTTAGTGATGATGGTGATGCATTTTCGCTTCCAACTGTTCTGCACTCACCGGTTCTTCTGTTACTGAAACTTTACTTTCTAATAAATTAAAAAGCTTTTCTGTTTGTAAGCGCATATATGTTTCCTCAACAAATTTTTTATCCTGCAACATGCGGTTTGCGTATTCGTCAAGCCAAGGCGCATCATTAATATTTTGGCTGCGCATATAACTTGTAATCTGGCTCATCGCTGCATCTTTTATTTCCTGTTGTTCAACAGTAATTTTATTTTCATTAATAAGCTTTGTACTTATCAACGTCCATTTTAATTGGTTTAAAAAAACAGGTAATTCTTTTTCAACATCATCTGCAGACTTTTCTTTTTCGCCGCCAACCTGCAGCCAGCGTTTCAAAAAACTTTCAGGAAAAGATATCTGAACATTATCAATTAGGTTATGATAAATTTGGTCGTGCACCTGGTTGCGGCTTTGCTTATCATAATAATTTTCTATTTCAACCTTAACAGCATTGCGCAATTCTTCTTCATTTGTAATACTGCTTTCAGGATAAACATCATTAAAAAACTTTTCGTCTAAATCAGCCTTTTCAACAAAGCCAATTTTTGTTATAGTTAACTTGAAAAACTTTTCAGCATCCGCAGCATTATTTTTATCTAATCCTAAATCTTGTAAAACCCATTCTAGTTCTTTTTCTTCAAAAGCCTTGTTTAATTGAACAATAATCGAATCATCTTTCTTTTTGCCTGATAATTCTTTTTGTGTTCCATCAAAAAAATATTTTAGCAACAGAGAATTATCTTTTTCTATTCCGCCTTCAATTGCGTTGCCATTTTCATCTGCTTCACTAAAATGAATATTTAAAACATTTTCTTCATTATTTATTTCTTCGGGTTCAATCATTTTTCCATAGCGTGTGCGCATCCGGTTTATTTCTTCACTAATCATTTCATCTGTAACCTGTACTTTATAGGAAGTAACTTTTATATCATCCGTTTTAACATCGAAGTCAGGCTTCAAACCAATTTCAAAAGCAAATGCATAATCGCCCGGACTGTTCATATCCAGCATACGCGAATCAGATTCTAATGGAAGGGGCTGAGCAAAAATCTCAAGTTGTTCATTACCTAAATAGTTATTCAGTTCTTTTTCAACTGTGCGCAAAATTTCTTCTGTAAACACAGATTGACCATACATTTTTTTTATTAATCCTGATGGAACCATGCCTTTTCTAAAGCCCGGAATATTGGCGCTCTTTGCATAAGATTTTAAGCTCTTCTCAAACGAAGGCAGGTAATCATTCTTTTCAAGATTTACGGTAAGCTTATCATTTAAATTTCCGATATTTTCTCTTGTTACTGTTGCCATTTCCCTGAAATATTTATCTGTAAATAAAGTGCGGATGATAGGAATCGAACCTACATGCCTTGCGGCGCCAGATCCTAAGTCTGGTGCGTCTGCCAGTTTCGCCACATCCGCAAACGGGGCGCAAAAATAATATAAAAAAGCAATGGAAAGTGATTGTAATAATTGAAAGTATTGGGGTTCCGCAACAACATTCACATCATTTTAATTTAACCCGCTTTCGATAAACAAAAAATCGTTTACAATTAAAAAATCGTATAAGCAAAGAAGGTTTTAAAAAATTATCAAAATCTAAAAGAAATTCCGGCACAATAACAAGAAAAATTAATGGCAAACAAAGCGAGTAATTTTTTCATAAAAAAAGTTTGGGTTTAAGAATAAGGTAAATTAAATTAATGCAGAGTTATCTGTTTATAAATACCACTATGATAATTATACCTAATTGCTCTTTTCACTAAGCCATTGCGTTCTGCCAAACCCTGGCAATACATGTTTTTCGCTGTGATAGGAAGAGCGCACTAATGGACCACTTTCTACATAATCAAATCCTAGTGAATAACCGATTTCTCTTAGCTCTGCAAACTCATCAGGATGCACAAAGCGCTGAACGAATAAATGCTTTGTTGTTGGTTGAAGATATTGCCCTAAAGTAAGCACATCAACATTTACATCAGCAAGGTCATGCATGGTTTGTATAACTTCTTCCTTCGTTTCACCAAGCCCAAGCATAATTCCTGTTTTTGTGCGCACACCATTTTGTTTTAAATAACGCAATACTTCCATGCTACGGCGATATTTTGCCTGTATACGAACTTGCCTTGTTAATCGTTCTACTGTTTCAATATTGTGGCTTATTACTTCAGGTGCTGCATCAATAACCCGCTGAATATTTTCCTGCTCTCCTTTGAAATCGGGGATTAATGTTTCAAGCGTTGTCTGAGGATTTAATGCTTTAACAGCTTTAATTGTATTATACCATACTATTGACCCGCCATCTTTTAATTCATCCCTATCAACACTTGTAATAACCGCGTGTTTTACTTTCATTAAATAAATGGCTTCAGCAACACGCTGTGGTTCATCCCAGTCAATAGGTTCGGGTCTGCCTGTTGCCACTGCACAAAAACCACAACTGCGAGTACAAACATTTCCAAGAATCATAAAAGTTGCTGTACCTGCGCCCCAGCATTCGCCCATGTTAGGACAATTACCACTTTCACATATTGTATGCAGTTTATGTGTATCAACCAAATTGCGTACATGCTTATAGCTTTCACCGATCGGCAATTTTACTCTAAGCCAATCTGGTTTTTTTATTTTAGTTGATTGAACTGTTTTTTCTGACGCTTCAATAATATCTTCCATGCAATAATTTCAAAATATTAATTATTATTTGCAAAGATGCAGCAATTATAGCTATCAATTTCGCTTGCCAAACTCTACGGCAACGTAAGCATTATAGAAGAATTTTTTTGGTGTTGCATTCACCATTATAGGCATATCTTTAGTATAATATTCCGCGCTTATACCAACTTCGATTGCGGATAATAATTCATTATAACGCCCGTAATCAAACCGCAAGCCCGCATGTGCTATTACGCCCGGTGTAAATTTCATCTGATTAAATCCTTTCGTAAATCCTGCGCTTGAAAAAGGATAGTTTAAAAACAGTGTATCATTTGGTCCTTCATATTTTACATCACGGGTTTCATTGGTGGTAGGATCTATAATTGTAACATAATAAGGTTTTAAAAGCCCGGCTGAAAATCCGCCGCCATAAATTGCCGAAACAGCTACTCCGTTTTTGGTGCCTTTTCCGCCAATAAGTTTTTGCTGCCCTATGCCTACGTTCACATTATAAAAAACATTTTGTTTCCCATAAATAAGCGGGTTACCAATCGGAAATCCCGTAACATCTGTAGCTGTTATTTTTTCTTCTTTATGACTTTTACGTTCGCCAATTTCAAGAAACCAGGTATTGGTAGTGGTGGTAGTTTTATATTTGCCATGTTCAAATAATGCTGTCCATCCATCTGTGTTTAACTTAAAACCAAAGAGTGATTGTTTGTTATAAATTAATGAACCCTCTTCATCTCTTTTAATCAGTTCTGCAATATGTTGTTTGCGTTCCTGTCTTTTTTGTTCTTTAATATTTTCAGACGGTTTTGTTTGTTGTGCAAACGCTGATGCATACAAGGTTATTCCAATTAAAATCAAATAAATCTTACTGCGCATATTGTAATTTGATAATCGTAAATTTATAATAAATATTGTTGAATGACTTCAGAAATAATTTAT
>JAICKT010000254.1 GCA_025927795.1 Parafilimonas sp.
ACTTATTCGGAAGATTTTTTACAGCGTATCATTCAAAATCTCGATATCACTTTTAAAAACGTAATTGAATTTCGCCACCTAAGCTGGTGGAATCAGTTTGTATATGATGCGTTAGCAAAGCATAATATTTCTTTTTGCGGCATCAGCATAAAAAATCTGCCCGCAGAAATTATTACCAGTACATCCAATATCTATTATCGCTTTCATGGAATAAAAAAACTTTACTTCAGCGAATACCCAAAACAAACAATAAAAAATTTTGCTGCAGAATTAAATCAGCATTCAAACATACAAACAGCTTATATTTATTTTAATAATACTGCAACAGTAGCTGCCATAAATAATGCGACACAGCTTAAGAGCCTTTTAGAAAAATAATAAGAGATATTATATAGAATGTTTTTTATCTTCATGGGCACTAATCAGCTGCTTACACTTTCGCACAACAAGGTTGTTAAATATGAACTCACCAATTTTTTGTATCTGGGAATTGAGAAATATTATTCAACATTTTTATTCTGAATGCTTAATCACAATTCATATTAAATAGTTGTATGAGCAACATAAAGATTTCAGCTAACGATTGGTTTATCAACTGTGCTTTCTGTTGTAGTAAGCGGCGTTATAGGTTCAGGAATTTTAAAGAAAGAACATGATTTAAAAAATGTGTGAAGACGAAAAAATAAATTTGTCAATGAACGATGGTCAACGGAAGATAAATCCGTGAATCCCATCGTGAATGCATAACCGGAAACTCAAAACTGTAAACTGAAACATGGAAGTACATCATCATCCTAAAGTTGAAAAGAAAAAATTCAAAGAGTATTTTTTAGAGTTTTTAATGATATTTCTTGCAGTAACCATGGGTTTTATCGCAGAGAATATTCGTGAACATTTAAGTGACCGTTCCAAAGAAAAAGAATACATACACTCAATTATCAAAGATTTAAATACTGATTCATCAAACCTTCATTATATCATTTATACTTACTTTCCGCAACTGAATACATGGGTTGATTCCTGTGTGGATATGCTTGGATCTTCGCAGGCAAGCTACAATGGCAGACTGATTTACCAGGCAATTGAAAACGCTACTTTATGGAGGCATTTTTATCCAAATCAAAGAACACTTACCCAACTAAAAAATTCAGGAAACTTTATTTTGATATCTAATGAAGAAGCAGTAAAAGGAATATTGAATTACGATAACCGGTTAAGCAGTTTTATTTATCTGAACAATAATCTTACTACTTATGAGCATGATGTTGATACAACACAATTAAGATTTACAGATTACAGATTGGTAAGAAAACTTTTTAATAAGCAAAGCAACAAGACGTCTGATTTTTTTGCTTTAACTGATATTCCGGTTGATGTGCGATTAAAAGATTTCAATAATGAAAACAGAAAATTATTCTCGAACAAGTTAAAGCAAATGAATATTCAGCACAATATCATGTTGGGTCAATATCAATCTTTATATGGCGAGTCGGTTAACTTAATTCATTTACTCAAACAAGAATATCATTTGAAAGATGAGTGAAAAAAGAAAAAGTAAATCAGTCAACAAATGACGGCCCACTGTCAACAGAAGAAAATAAAACTGTCGAACAACCGTCAACCATAAATGACCAATAACTAACATGGAAGTACATCATCATCCTAAAGTTGAAAAGAAAAAATTCAAAGAGTATTTTTTAGAGTTTTTAATGATATTTCTTGCAGTAACCATGGGTTTTATTGCAGAGAATATTCGTGAACATATTTCTGAAAATTCACAGGCGAAAGAACTGGCGAAAAGTTTATACAAAGAAATTTATTCAGACTCCATTAATATTCATCAAAAGATTTTGGGAAGGCTTGAAAAAGAAGATTACATAAAATATTTTGTGCAATACGTTCAGGACAGTGATCTCGTAAATCTTTCTCCAAATTTCTATCCTGCTTTTACTTCAACTTTTATCAGCACCTTAACCATGATATTTCAGCCAAAAGACGGCATTTTGAACCAGCTTACCAATTCGGGTGCATTGCGATATTTTAAAAGCAGCAAACTGCAGGAAGAGATTGGAAACATCAGCGTTGATATTGCTAACCTGAGAGAAGGAAATAAAGAAGAAGAAACTTTCAGGGAATCAAAAATGCGTGCATTTATTATTGCTCATTATGACTATAAATGGTTTGAAGCATTGGCTGAAATGGCGCAACAAAAACTGGATAATCCATATATAGAAGGATGGTTTAAAAAGTTGGACTTAACTATAATAAAAAAACCTGAGATAATAAATAGTGCACAGTTTAACCGGCAGGAAGCTGCTGACATAGCTTCTGAATACCTTGTTATCATTCGGGGATTTCGGCTGATATTATATAACCAATATGTAAAGTCTAATCACGAATTACTTGAAACATTAAGAAAAGAATACAATATCAAATAACTGCTAAGTAAACCAAAACATGGAAGTACATCATCATCCTAAAGTTGAAAAGAAAAAATTCAAAGAGTATTTTTTAGAGTTTTTAATGATATTTCTTGCCGTAACACTTGGCTTTTTTGCCGAGAATATTCGGGAACATTTAAGCGATAACGCGAAAGAAAAAGAATACATCAAATCACTTGCAGAAGATCTTAAAGTTGATCAACAAATTTTATCGCAAAACATTTCATCAGTTCAATCAGGTATTTCAATGATGGATAGTTTGATTACTATTTTAGATAATCCTTCATTGCTTTCAAACAATACAGGAGAATTATATTATCTCGCAAGATTATCACCGCGACTGCAGCCCTTAGCCATTAATGATAAAACTTTTCAGCAACTAAAAAATTCAGGCAATTTCAGGCTTATTAAAAACATCAGCGCGTCTAATAAAATTATGGATTACTATAACACAATTACGTTGATGCGTTTGCTGGAGTCAATCAATGAAACAGAGTTTACTCAATATAAAACTGTTGCGGCAAAAATTTTTAAACCTGAAATTTTTATCAGCACAGAAGGCGAAGGCAACGAAATAAAAAGAGTAAACGGTAACCCGCCGTTGCGCACAACAGATAATGAATTACTGCAGGAGTTATCTGTTTTTGCGGTGTATATGCATGGAACAAAAAAAGGAGTTCTTGATGCAGATGAAAAAATGAAACAGGCGGGAGCAGCACTGATTGATTTTTTGCAAAAAGAATATCATTTAAAAGATGAGTGAAGAAAATAGAAGAAAGACAATATTGCTGAATTTTCGGAAGAACCCCTTGAGTAAAAAATAAATTGCAACATGAAAAGATTAATATTCTTTTTTGGATTTATTCTAAGTATGCAAACTGTTTTTGCCCAGGAGATGACTGAGCAAAATGGTAACAACAGAATTGACAGTTTGAAAATGCTTTTATCTAAAACTACCAAACCGATGGACAGGTATAACCTGCTTTTGGAAATTGGCAATGGTTATTATACTTATGGAATTGGAGAGAACAATGCCGGTTATATATTGGAAATGTTGCGGATTGCATTGCAGCAAAAGAACGACAGCCTGATTGCAAGAAGTTACAATTTTGCAGGTGATTATTATTTATTTGAAATTGAAGATTACAACACCGCATTAGATTATTTGTTTAAAGCAATACCTTATGCAGAAAAAATAAATTATAAGAGAAGTTTAAGCTCTTTATATATTGACATTTCTGTGGCGTACGCTCTTTTGGAAAACCAGGCAGAGCAATTGAGGTTTATACAAAAAGCAGAAGCAAATTTACCTGATAAAACCAACCCGGAATATGATTATGTATTACTGCAACTGAAACTTCAATACGGATTCTATTATTCTTTGATGCATCAACCCAAAATGGCAATTACTTATTTGAATGCCGCAACTGAACTGAACTTAAAATTAAATTACCCCATTTTTGATTTTTATATTAAATCAGTTTTTGCAAATGTGTACCAGCAATTGGGAGATAACGATTTTGCTGCTGTTTATTTTAAGAAATGTCTGGCAATGGAAAACCTTATTTCTTTTCCTTATCCGAAAGGCTTATTCAAATATTATTATACTAACTTTCTCATCACTACCAGCAATTACACTGAAGCCCAAAAACAAGCTGAAGCTTTATTGCTTCTCGGGCAGCAATCGCACGATAAGCCAAGGCAATTTTATGCTATAAAATACCTGAAAACAATTTTTGAAAAACAAGGTAAAATAGATAGCGCCTATTATTATTCTAAACAGGAATTGGCATTAAGAGACAGCATATTTAACCAGCAAACATTTAACAAGGCACAGGCATTGGCTTTTAATGAAGAGGTACAGACAAAACAAATGGAAGAACAGCGCAAAGAAAATATTCAGTATGCATTAATTGCAGTTGGTATCATCATCTTCATTACACTATTTTTATTGTTAAGCAGAACTGTTATTGTAAATGAAAGACTGATTTCGTTTTTTGCCATTCTTGGATTGCTTATCATCTTTGAATTTATCAACTTACTCATTCATCCATGGCTTGCATCTTTTACACATGAGTCACCTGTGTTGATGTTGCTTATATTGGTATTGATCGCATCATTACTCATTCCATTACATCATCGTTTAGAACATTGGATAAAAGAAAAAATGATTGAGAAAAATAAAGCGATAAGATTAGCTGCTGCGAAGAAGACGATTGAAAAGCTGGAGAAGAAATAATTAAAAAAATTCAAAATCAAAACTAAATGGAAGTACATCATCACCCACATGTAGCAAAGAAAAATTTCAAAGAATATTTTTTAGAATTTTTAATGATATTTCTTGCTGTAACAATGGGTTTTTTTGCAGAACAAATTCGTGAAGGCTTTGCAGAGCATCACCAGGAAAAAGAATATATTTTTTCTTTTTATGAAGATTTAAAAACTGATACAATACGATTAAATTATCTGGTAGGTTTTGAAACAAACAAAATAGCCGCGCTTAACACTTTGCAAGGTTGCTATGACAGTCTTTTAAAAAATCAACAACCTGCTTCTTTATTAAACATCATTAAAAATTCGCTTTCAAATAACCCATTCCAGATGAATGAACGCACGTTGCAGCAATTGTCAAATGCAGGTGGTTTCAGGTTGTTGAATAAAGAAGATGCGGACAGTATTATAAGTTACGAGGCAGATGAAAAAAGAGTTGAAGAATACCAGTCAACATTATATCAGCAATCGCAGGATAATTTAAGAAATGCATTAAATAATGCAGTTGATTTTACATCGTATTCAAGTTTGTACAGCAATGTTGCCAACAACCCGTTGCCGGATGTTGGTGAAATAAAAAGTTTTTTGTTCATTTCTCATGATAAAGCTTTACTGAATAAATATTTCAATAATTTATTTCAATATTTAAGAGTAATTGTACAACATAGAAACGGTTTGAAAAGATTGAATGCACACGCTGTAAAGCAGCTTGATTATTTTAAAAATAAATATCATTTTAAATAGATAAAATCTAACTGCAAACTACAAACTGAAAACTTAAACTGTTATGGAAGTACATCATCATCCTAAAGTAGAAAAGAAAAATTTCAAAGAATATTTTTTTGAATTTTTAATGATATTTCTTGCAGTAACGCTTGGTTTTTTTGCAGAACAAATACGAGAAAGCTTTGCAGAAAAAACCAATGCAAAAGAATATCTCGAAACTTACCGTGATGAATTAGTACAACAGCAGAGCCAGTTTACTGTTTATAAAAAACTTTGTCAGAACAAAGTAATTGTGTGCGACAGTATTAAAACGATTTTTTTCAATCATGAAGAAAATAAAAAAATAGATATGTTGGAAAGGCTGCTGTTGCCGGGCATTAAACTTATCAGCATTTCTTTCAGTACATCTTCTTACGACCAGATTGTAAATTCTGGTGCATTGCGATACATTAATAATATTGATTTGCGCGACAGCATGGCTGCTTACAAAGGATTGATTGAAACTACTAAAGATTATAATGCGCACATTATTCAAGGCATGGTTGATAAAACGTTTGAATTGAGTAAACTGGAAGACCTGCATGATATGGTTTCTGCAGATACCAGCCAGTCTTATAATATAATGAATCATATACCAACTATTAAACCTTTTTTGCCACTATCTGAACAGGAACGAAATTCTATAGTATTTTTTTATGAAGCATACATCATACAGGCGCAAAGTGATTTATCGAGGCTAAGAAGTCTCTATGCCTCAAATCAAAATTTAATTAAAATGGTAAATGCACAACTTGCTAAATAAATCAAAACATGGAAGTGCATCATCACCCACACGTAGAAAAGAAAAATTTCAAAGAATATTTCTTAGAGTTCTTAATGATATTTCTGGCGGTAACGCTTGGCTTTTTTGCAGAAAGTTTAAGAGAGCATATTAACGACAGTGAACAGGGGAAACAATATATTCAATCTCTTGTTGAAGACCTCGAGTCTGATACAGCACGAATGAATGATATAATTCAATTTGATGAAGCCAAAATAAATGCTTTAAACAGCATGTATAAATGCTATGATACCGTTACAAATAATATTAAGGCAACATACTGTAT
>JAICKT010000435.1 GCA_025927795.1 Parafilimonas sp.
ATAAAATCAGTTGTACTCATTAACCGTTCAAACTTTTGCAATGTAATTTTTGCAACCAGTGATTGCATTTCAAGCGTTATAATATTGTTGCCATTTACATCTTTAATTTCTTTATCGTGCAACCAAACAACATGCAAGATTATATTACCATAATTTTTATCATTTGTATGATTGTGCTGAAGCCAATGTGAAGATTTTATATGTAACTCAATATTGCCAATCCACGTTGTACCATCAATTTTAATCTTTGCTTCGCTAAAATCCGGACCAGCATTTAGGTTTAAATTACCCGGATGAATTATTTGTAAATTCTTATCATCAACCGTAGTAAGACATGTATGATTAAAGTATTGAAATTGCCAGATAAATTGCAGCAGCCGTTCGTTCATAATTGTAATAACAAATTACATAAATTTATTTAGTTGCTGCACCACTTTGCTAACAGGCAAACCCATTACATTATAAAAATCACCATTCACTGATTCAATACCAACCACGCCAATCCATTCCTGAATTGCATAAGCTCCGGCTTTATCGTAAGGTTTGTGTTTATCAATATAAAATTCAATTTGAGCATTTGTTAGTGCATGGAAAGTAACTTCTGTCGTATCAGAAAAATTTATTTCTGTTTTGCCCTGTAATATTGTAACGCCGGTTATTACAAAATGTTTTTTATCAGATAAAGATTGAAGTATTTCAATTGCTTGCTTTCTATCGGCGGGTTTACCAATTATTTTATTATTTAAAACTACCAATGTATCTGCTGCTAAAATTATTTGTGCATCATCATTTATTTTTTGTTGAACTGATAAAGCCTTTTTTTTTGCAATAAAAACAGGCACTTCATCTGCCGGTAAACCTTTAGGGAAACTTTCATCAACATCGCTTGCAATAATTTTAAAAGGAACTTCTGCCCATTCAAGCAATTGTTTTCTTCTCGGTGATTGCGAAGCAAGAATTATTTTATGCATGTCCCGAATAAAATCTGAAAAAAATCATTGATAAAATTCCAGTGAGCATAATTAATTTTATCATGCTGCTTAAACTATGGAAATCTTTTGGCGTTTGCGCTTTAAACAATTTTAAAAATACACGAACAAGCGGAATAAAAATAAATATCAAACAATATAATGTTACAAACCACCAGCGAAATTGCAACACATATACCTGCAGCACCAGTAATGCAATGCTTAATATTGTCATCCAAACAGCAGTATAAATTTTAGATGCGTTGATGCCCCAAACAATGGGCATTGTTTTGCAGCCGAATTTTCTGTCGCCTTCCACATCTTCCATATCTTTTATGGCTTCGCGAATGAGCGATGTAATAAACGCAAAACCTGCATATAAAATGGTTATGCGCAAGATTCTTGATACGCTAAAATGTGCGCTGAAAAAAAATCTTGCCTCACACCAGGTAACTACTAAAACCGTCCACGCGGTTAAAAGAGAAATTAAAATATTTCCTGCGAGCAGTTTCTTTTTTAGTGAAACGGAATACAGAAAAAGAAAACATGCACATATTAAATTTGAGAATCCGAGCAGTGTAACATGTGTTGTAAAATCAAGATAAAAGCCAATGGCAATACCGGCAATGCTTAAAAAAAAATGCCAGGCAATTGCATACCTGCGGGAAATTACTTTTTGAACAATTAATTTATGTGGTTTATTGATGCGGTCAATATTCAAATCGAAATAATCATTTATAACATAACCTGCCGCCGCAATTAAAACAGATGATAAAATAAGCAAAAAAAAATGCAGGTGATTTAAACTGGTCTTAATGCTGACTTGTGCAATTAATGGCTTTATAACACAATACATAAACAAAAATTGTGTTAGCGCAATAAACAAAAGATTTTGCCAGCGGATAAGGCGAAAAAATGCAGCAACTATTTTCAGATTAAATAATTTATTTGCAAAATACAGGAAAGAACTTTACAGTTGCAATTACTTTGATGGAATGCTTGTATCAACTATCCAGTTATTTTGCAATTTTAGAACTTTTTCTATTACATCTCTTACACAACCTTGTCCGCCTTTTAACGGAGAAATATATTTTGAAATACTTTTTATTTCGGCAGCCGCATCTGCCGGACAAGTGGCTAATCCGCAAAACTGCATTACTTCATAATCAGGAATATCATCACCCATGTACAAAATTTCTTCTTGATGTAGTTGATGCGTAGCAATTAATTCTTGTAATTTTTCCAACTTGTTTTCAATGCGCATAAAAATTTTATGGATACCTAATTTTTCTAAACGTATTTGAGCTTCTGCAGAATAACTGCCCGAAATAATAATTATCTCATATCCTTTTTTAATCGCAAGCTGCAAAGCATAACCATCCCTCACATTCATCTGCCGCAGTATAACTCCATCCTGCATAATCAAAAGATTGCCATCAGTGAGCACACCGTCAATATCAAACACAAATGTTTTTATAGTTTTAAAAAATTTGAGCATTGGGATTTATTATGAATTATAGATAGCAAACATATAAAATAAAAAACCCCGCATAATGCGGGGTTTTGATAATTAATTTTTTCCAAAGCTTTTGTTAGCTGTAAAATATTTTTTATTAAGCTGTCCAAATTTATAAGAACTATTTACATTTTATCTCATTGTACGCGGATGAAATGCTTCCCACGAATGCCAAAACTCCTGGTAAGCTTGCATAGTTTGCAAACGGTCTCCTTTCATCGCACCATCAATACAAGTTCCGTTTATGCTCCAGGTTGAATTGGTTTTATTATCATGCATAACCTGCATTGTACTGTCGTAAGTAAAATTTAAAACACCATTGTATGTATTTCGGTTAAACGCATAAAAACTTCTTTCGTTTCTGCTAAGCGTTAATAACAATGGTGTTTTTGCAAACGAATCTTCAATGATTTTTTTCTTCGCTAATTCATTCCAATCATACGCTTTAAAATGATTGTTCACATTTACACCAACCACCCATGATTTCATTTTCCACGAAGCACTATCGCGTTTTTCCAAACTGCTTTTTAATGTGTCTTCATCATAACCTTTTAAATCTGCATAATCTTTTTTAAAGTTTGAATCGGGCTGCAACACATAACTGTTTGGATGTAATGCCAGCCAATCACCCAAAGCCATTTGCTGTGATGGAATTTCTTTTAATGTTGTTCCTTTTAAAGAACCTGCAATTGCAGTTCCGTTTTCCTGCCGCCACCAGCTTCTTGTTGTAGCATCTTCAAACATCGCATTAAAATGGTCCATACCAACCAAACGAAAATTTTCAAGCTTGCCATTTACATAAGGACTGTATGCTCTGCCTGTTCTGCACACGGTGCAGTAAGTTATCATCACAGGTTCACCGCCAATCGTATCTCTTACCTGGTGATGATAGCCGATGACTTCAATTGGATAAGCTTTGGCTTCGTTATTAATTGCAACGCCAATAATTAAATGGTCTTTGTTGGTTGTATCTGTTGCAGAACTAACAAGCAATTTATTTTTGGGCTGATAAAACATTTTATCAGCAAGAAATTTAAAGTTGAACTGGTAAGCAACATAAGCATAAAAAATCAAC
>JAICKT010000668.1 GCA_025927795.1 Parafilimonas sp.
AAATGCAGCTACTGTTTTCGGCGCTTGTTGCGGATACAGCTCAACCTCTATATCACCAAATTTTGTTTCTATTAAAACATGCGGGTTTTTATATTTTGGCGAAGAACATGCAGCTATCACGCAAACAAAAACAATCAATACTTTATAATTCATCTTTTATTTTTTACAAAGCTATTGCAACAATAATTTTATTTCATCCTGAAGTTCATATTCTATTGATAACTTTTTGTTGCTCCTGTTTTGTAAACTTTGCGTTTTCAGTTTTTATTAATAACTAATAAAAATATTTTAATCAAATCGCTGCATTAATAATTTATAAAGTAAGTTAGCATTATCATAACCTATCTTACAATAAAATTATAACCATGACAAATAGAAGAAGTTTTTTACAACAGTCCGGCACATTTGCTTTTATGAGTTTGTTGTTACCGCGCCTTGGTAAGGCAAATAATTTTTTCGATAAGAAAGCAACTATGCCTGTGGGTCTTCAATTATACACGCTTGGTGATTTAATGACAACTGATGCAAAAGGCACTTTGCAAAAATTAGCAACCATCGGTTATAAAGAAGTTGAAAGTGCAGGATCGCAAAAAGGAAATTTTTATGGCTATCAGCCAAAAGAATTTGCAGCTATGGTTAAGGATGCAGGTTTACACTGGCGCTCCGCACATGTGGGTGGTGCTCCTTTTACAATGGCACAGGTTATGAAAATGGCCAAAACCGCTGAAGATTCTACAAGAATCAAAACGATGATGGAAAAATATAAAGATGCACCTAAACCTTTAAACTTAACTGACAATTATCAGCAACTTGCTGATGATGCTGCAGAAGGCGGATTAAGTTATTTGGTTTGTTCAAGCATTCCTGTAAGCACTTTGGATGAAATAAAAAAGGCTGCAGATGTTTTTAGCAAAACAGGTGAAGCGTGCAAAAAGAATGGTGTTCAATTCGCATATCATAACCATGTAACGGAATTTGATGAAATCGAAGGTCATCGTCCTTTTGATTATATTTTGGATAATACAGATAAAGACCTTGTGAAGATGGAACTTGATCTTGCGTGGGCAACAAAAGCAAAGCAAGATCCGGTTGAATTATTTAAGCTACATCCTGGCCGGTACCCGCTGTGGCATGTAAAAGACCTCGATAAAAACACTATGCAACCTGCAGAAGTGGGCAGCGGCATTGTTAACTTCAAACGCATTTTTGATAATGCGCAACTTTCAGGAATGAAATATTTTTTTGTAGAACAAGATGGGGCGCCGCAGCCATTACAGAATGTAACAAACAGTTATAATTATTTAAATAAGCTGTTGAGTTAGGTTGATGAATATGTAGCACATATTTCACTTAAAAAAAATCTTAAGGCTTATATACATGAATGGATTCTGCTACCAGCTTCTATTCTTTGTTTATTCTTTCCAGTATAAGCACTGCGGTACATAAAAACAAAAATTGTTTCATAATGTACTAAAGTAATAATTGTTTATAAATATATTGAGAGATGTCATGAGCATTTAATCGATCTGAACAATCAATTATTAATG
>JAICKT010000396.1 GCA_025927795.1 Parafilimonas sp.
ATGCTAATGCTGATTTTATTTTAATACTTGCCGTCCAAAGCCGCACAAAAAATTTACTGGAGCTAAGCGATTATGCAGAAAATGTTTTGCAGCAACAATTACAAACCATCAATCAGGTAAGCGCTATAAATATTTTTGGTGAAAAGCGTTATGCCATGCGCATTTGGCTCGATCCAGATAAAATGAATGCGTATAAAGTTGCTTACAACGATATAAGTAATTCGCTCAACAATGAAAATATAGAATTGCCTCCGGGAAAAATTTATGGCAATAATACAGAACTTACTATTCGCGTATTAGGAAGGCTTACCAGCGAACAACAATTTCGTGATCTTATTATACGAGAAGACAGTTCAGGAATTGTAAGGCTCGGCGATATAGCCCGCGTGGAGCTTGGCCCCGAAGACCTGGAGCAAAGCTGGAAATATAATGGAGTAAATGCAGTGGGGCTTGCCATTATTCCGCAACCCGGCGCTAATAATATTCAAATCGCTAATGAATTTAATAAACGCATTGCACAAATTGAAAAAGATTCCAAATCGGATATTCAATTAAAAGTTCTTATTGACAATACAAAATATATTCGCCAATCGCTTGCCGAAGTGGAAGATACTTTGGCAATTTCTTTTGCACTGGTGGGATTGGTTATTTTTCTTTTCTTTCGCGATTGGCTTATTGCATTAAGGCCGTTAATAGATATTCCTATTTCATTAGTGTCTACATTTTTTATAATGTATCTGGCAGGTTTTACAATTAATATTTTAACCTTGCTCGCAATTGTGCTGGCTACGGGGCTTGTGGTGGATGACGGCATTGTGGTAACGGAGAATATATTTAAAAAATTGGAAAGCGGATTGCCTATTAAACGTGCAGCATTAGAAGGTAGCAAAGAAATATTTTTTGCCGTAATCTCTACTTCAATAACATTGGCAATTGTATTTCTTCCGGTAATTTTTTTAGAAGGATTCATCGGAAGATTATTCAGAGAATTTGGAGTAACATTAGCAGCAGCAGTGTTGGTATCAGCATTTGTTTCTCTCACAATCACTCCTGTGCTTAATGTGGTTTTAAACAGAAAAACTGCCGGGCATGGGTGGTTTTATAAAAAAACAGAACCATTCTTTAGCGGAATGGAAAATGGCTACAGGCGCTTATTACAGCGTTTTATGAAAGTTCGCTGGATGGCATGGGCTATCATTGCTGTATGTGGAGTTATCATTTTTATAATGGCAAATGTTTTAAAAAGTGAACTCGCTCCCATGGAAGACAGAAATAGTGTACGCTTCTCCGTTACTGCACCCGAAGGAACCAGTTATGCTTCGATGGTGAGCATTACCGATAAAATTTCTAATTATTTATATGATTCGGTTCCTGAAAGAGATTTTGTATTTGCACGAACTCCTGCAGGCAGCGGTACTAATCAGGCTCAGCCTCGCATTGGTCTTGTTCCTGCCAGTGAAAGAATACGCACACAAGATCAGATTGCCAATGACCTTCAACAGAAATTAAAACGTTTTAATGAAGCAAGAATTTTTGCAACACAGGAGCAAACCATTGCTGTTGGCGGTTCCCGTGGCGGATTACCGGTTCAGTTTATTTTACAAAACCAGGATATTAATAAGCTGAGAGATATTATTCCCAAGTTTTTGGATGAAGCAAAAAAAGATAAAACTTTTTCAAATGTAGATGTTGATTTAAAATTCAACCGGCCCGAATTGCAACTCTCGGTTGACAGAATGAAAATAAAAGATCTTGGTTTATCAACAAGGGATGTAATTTCAACCATACAAGCTGCATTCAGCGGAGGAAGGCTCGCATATTTTATACGAAACGGGTTTCAATATTATGTAATTGCCCAGGTTGATAGAACTGATCGCAACAAACCCGAAGACATAAGCAGGTTGTATGTTCGAAATAATTTGGGACAAAATATTCCATTGTCTTCTGTAATTCAAATGAAGGAAAGTACCGACCCTGCTACTTTGTATCATTACAATCGTTACAAAGCCGCAACTATTTCTGCATCTTTATCGCCGGGATATACGATAGGCGATGGCATTAAAGCTATGCAATCAATTGCCAACAAATTATTAGATGCATCCTATCAAACTGCATTAAAAGGCCCTTCCAGAGATTATGCTGAAAGCTCATCCAACATTAAGTTTGCTTTTATCCTGGCGCTTGTTTTAATATACCTTGTTTTAAGCGCACAGTTCGAAAGCTTCTTAGATCCTTTCACCATAATGTTTACAGTGCCGCTTGCATTGGCGGGCGCATTATTAAGCTTATGGATTTTCGGGCAAACATTAAATATATTTAGTGAAATAGGAATGATTATGCTTATTGGGCTGGTAACAAAAAATGGAATTTTAATTGTTGAATTTGCCAATCAGCGAAGAGCGAAAGGATTGAAAAAAATGGAAGCTGTTGTGGATGCTTCGGTGCATCGGCTGCGCCCAATTATTATGACAAGCCTTGCTACATCATTAGGCGCATTGCCGATTGCACTTGGATTGGGAGCATCTTCTGCAAGCCGTGTGCCGCTTGGCATTGTAGTAGTTTGCGGTATTTTGTTTGCTTTAATTTTTACACTATTTGTAATTCCTGCAACTTATACATACATATCAGGAAAGCATAAAACAAAAGAAGAAAAGGATAAAGAATTTGCAACACCTAAGGGAAGTGAAGCAGCATTAACATAAATGATATTTATAAATCCTTATAAAAATTAATAAATATTTATCCGACTAAATTTAAACTTAGTGAAGATCCTTCCTGATTGTAGCTTTCAAGCCCCTCTCTCTCGGGAGAGCCCCGATAGCTATCAGGAGGTGAGGCTCAAACAAAAAAAATTTTGAATGAAAAAAATCCTTTCTATACTATTTGTTTTTTTAATTCATACCACTGTATTTAGTCAATCGCTTTCATTGCAGGATGCGATAAATATTGCATTACAAAAAAGTCTTGATCTGCAATTGTTGAAAAATAATGTTGAAATAAGTTCTATCAATAATAATATCGGGGTAGCCGGCGGCCTTCCGCTTGTTACAGCTTCTGCAACAGATAATGAACAATCAACTAATGTAAACCAGGAATTAAATACAGGCACCATCATTAAAAGAAATGCAGCAGTTGGCAACAGTTTAAACTCCGGTGTTACAGCAGGAATGTTATTGTACAATGGCTCAAGAGTAATAGCTACAAAAAATCGTTTGCAACAATTGGAATTGCAAAGCGAGCAATATCTTAATTCAGCTGTGCAAAATACAATGGCTTCTGTAATGACCAGCTATTATGATATTGTAAGGCAACAAGCCTATTTAAAAACAATTAATAAATCTATTGATGTTGCGCAAAAACAATTAGATGTTGTAAAAACGCAGCAAAGCGTTGGATATGCTAACAATGCCGATTTGTTTCAATCACAAATAAATTTAAATAATCTTGTACAACAAAGGCAGGCGCAGGTTTTGGTAATTGACCAGGCAAAAACAGGATTGTTATTATTATTAAATTTAAAACCCGATTCATTAATTTATGTAAATGATTCCATCATTGTGGATACTACATTAATTCTCGGAAATATACTCGACAATATTAATCGCAATGCTGATGTGATTGCCGCGGGTGAACAGATAAAAATAAATGAGTTGATTGTAAAAGAAACCGCTGCGCAAAGATATCCGTCTTTGCGTGCTTCTGTTGGTTATAATTATAATCGCTCGCAAACAACCGCAGGAAATTTATTACTAAATCAAAGCCGCGGGCCGGTGGCAGGCTTATCGCTTGGCATCCCGATTTATAACGGTTCCATTTATAAGCGACAACAACGAGTTGCTGAAATAGATGTAAAAAATGCAACGCTGCAACAAGAAATTACCATCAGAAATTATAATGCACAGGCTGTGCAAACTTTTGAAGCATATATTTCTTCTTTGCACCAGCTCGATTCCCAACGGGTAAATGTAGAACTTGCATTAAAATTAATTGACCTTGAATTATATCGTTTTCAATTGCACGCCGCCACCATTGTAGAGCTCACTCAAGCCCAGCAAAGCTTTCAGCAGGCAGAGTATGC
>JAICKT010000001.1 GCA_025927795.1 Parafilimonas sp.
GTTACGCCGCCTGCATTTAAATACATATCCGGAATTACCAGTATTCCTTTTTTTATAAACACTTCATCTGCTTCAGGACTTAATGGTCCGTTCGCAGCTTCGCCAATTATTTTTGCTTTTATACGATCGGCGTTACTTGCATTAATAACATTTTCAAGTGCTGCAGGAATTAAAATATCGCATTCAAGTTCCAAAGCATCAACGCTGTTTTCTATATTCTTCGCACCGGGAAAATTTAAGATTGATTTATTCTGTTTTCTATGCTGAAAAACTTCTTCTTCATTCAACCCATTTTCATTAAATATTGCGCCCTCAAATTCTGCAATGGCAATTACTTTAGCGCCATGTTCTCTGAAAAATTTTGCGGTATGATAGCCTACATTTCCCAAACCCTGTACTATAACACGTTTATCTTTTACACCTGTTGGTAATCCAATTTTCTGCATTACATCAGGCGTATTGCATACTTCGCGAACGCCATAAAAAACGCCTAAGCCTGTAGCTTCTTTTCTGCCTCTTACACCACCTTGTGTAACGGGTTTCCCGGTAACACATCCCATTGCATCTACTTCGCCCGGATGCATGGCTGTATATGTATCAAGTATCCACGCCATTTCTCTTTCACCTGTTCCATAATCGGGGGCAGGTACATCTGTTCCCGGGCCGATATAATTTTTCTTTACTAATTCAGATGTATAACGACGTGTAATTTTTTGTAACTCAAATGTGCTGTAATTGCGGGGATTTATTTTGATGCCGCCTTTTGCACCGCCAAACGGAACATTTACAATGGCACATTTATACGTCATCAACGCCGCTAATGCCATTACTTCATCCTGGTTTACTTCTTCACTAAAACGAATGCCGCCTTTACAAGGTGTTTTATGATGTGAGTGTTGCGCACGATATGCTTCAATTACTTCAATTGTTCCATCATCTCTGCGTATTGGAAACTTCATTTTATAAACTGCGTTGCAAGCTTTTATCTGTTCAAGAATTCCATTCTCCCATTTTGTAAATTTTGATGCCTTGTCAAAACTTTTGGTTACACTTTCAAAAAAATTATACTGTTGGTCTGCCATCGTTAGATATTTATTAGTTATAAATTATGATGTGTTTTTTTTCTTGTGAGGTGAGAAGTCAAAAATAAAATTCACTAACATTTGCTCCTCACGTTTTAAGTTTTACTTCTTTACTAATGAACGTTCGTTGTTTTTATTTTGAAAAAAAATTACTCTTTATCTGTTTCGCCTTTTTCTATTTTGCTTATTTTTCTGTCAAGATTTATAAGATAGATAAATAAGCCAATTACGATTACTACTACAACTGACATCACTACAAAAATTTTCCCGTTGCTGTTCATAAAATCTGTTGGCTCTTCTTTTGAATAATTCATTTGTTGTGCATAACTGCATGCAATTATTAAACTAAACAAAATAAGAAGTAATGATTTTTTTTGATTAAGCACGGCTAAGTATTTTTTCTTTATAATTCTGTAATCTTATGCGTAAAGTTGCAATCCAAACACCCAATAAAATCCATCCTATAATTGCTGGTAAGAAAACACCTTCCATTTCCGGTGTTGTATCATTTGGATTTAAACCGGGATTACCCTGGCTGCCTTGTCCGCCCGGATGCAATGATTCTGTAAGTCTTGGTAATATCCAAATGGTTGGAAACAACATAGCAAACGCAAAAATATTATATACGGCACTTAATCTTGCACGTTTTGCTTCATCTGTTACAGAACCTCTTAAAACAAAATAAGCAAGATAAATTAGCAACGCAATGGCAGCTCCATTTTGTTTAGGATCACCGCTCCAGGGTTTGCCCCATTGATAGTTTGCCCATATAGCGCCGGTTATTAAACCAAGTATTCCAAATACAAGACCTGTACGCGCAAATTCAAGTGAATAAGTATCGTAAACAGGTTTGGGATTTGCAAGAAATCTTATCGCATAAATTACTGATACAATAAATAGTGTTTGCATGCAAAACCACATCGGCACATGAAAAAAAAGATTGCGAACTGTTTGCTGCATTCTGCCATCAAGAACCGGAATTTTTACAAGAAAGCCATACGTGCATGTGTATATCAACAAAACAAAACTTAATATTTTCCACCACCAGTTTTTAAGCATGCATGTATTTTAAAGATTGATGAAGGGCTCATCTTTCTGCGCCGCAAAATTAGGGTAAACGTTATCAAAAGATGACAATAAATATTAATAGTTTATTTAAAAATACTTTAGTTAAAGAAATTCACGCAAAGAATTTAAGTAAGCAAAGGCGCGTAAAACTTTTGAAACTTTGCATCTTATCGTGAAACTCAATCTCTCCACAAAAAAGGAAACAAAATAATTGAAAGCAGTATTATTAAAATATCAAAACAAAATAATAATAAAACCATTTGCCACCAGCCGGTTTGTATCGCATCACTAAACGCTTTGTTTGAAATTTTTCCTAACAATAATAGCTGCGGTACAATAACAGGAAAACCCATTATCGCCATCAATGCTGCCTGTTGTTGTGCCTTTGCTGCAATCGCTGCAAGAAATGTAAATACAAAACTTAATCCAACAGAACCTAAAAAACCAATCAATAAAAATTGAAAGAAATGTACAAGCGGGTTACCAAGCAATAAAACAAAAATCAGTAAAGTAAGCAAGCTCATCAATAACATTAAAACTGCATTGAAAATAAGTTTGGCAAGTATGTAATTTAAAGCGCCGGAAATTGTATAGTAGTATAACATTCTGCCTTTGCTATCCTGCAAAAAACTTTTTGCAACTGCATTAACAGCTACAAATAATTGTACTATCCAAAACAACGCATTCCATATTTCGTTTTCAGGTTGCCCGGTTGAAAGATAAATTATAAAAACGGTTGAGGCAACATACAACAACACGCCATAAAATGTGTATTGCTGGCGTGTTTCAAGTAAAATATCTTTCTTAACCAGTGTAATTATTTGTTTTGATGAATAACTCATTGCCTGCACAAATATATCCCGCAAATTTTTTATCAATCGTTATGCAATACAACTTTACACAGTAAGATTTTTTGCGCTTATATTTGCGACTCAAAATTTTTGTAGTGCCTGTAAAATTTACAAAAGAAACTTACTTATACTGGTATGAACTTATGCAACTCATTCGCCAGTTTGAGCTTAAGGCAGAAGAGATGTATAAAATGGCCGGAAAAATTCGCGGTTTCTTTCATGCGTATGTTGGTCAGGAAGCAATTGCAGCGGGATGTATGACGGCGACAAGACAGGAAGATATTTTTATAACTGCTTATCGCGATCATGGGCTTGCACTTGCAAAAGGTGCCAGTGCAAATGCATGTATGGCTGAGTTATATGGCAAAGCAACCGGACTTGCAAAAGGTAAAGGCGGCAGTATGCACTTCTTTAGTAAAGAACATTTTTTTTATGGTGGTCATGGAATTGTTGGTGGGCAAATTGGAGTAGGTGCGGGTATTGCTTTTGCTGAAGATTATAAAGGCACAGATAATGTGGTGCTTTGTTTTTTTGGTGATGGTGCGGCAAGGCAAGGTGTGCTTCACGAAACATTCAACATGGCTATGTTGTGGAAGTTGCCTGTAATTTTTATTTGTGAAAATAATAATTATGCAATGGGTACTTCAGTAGAAAGAACATCTAATGTGGTTGATATTTATAAACTGGCTGATGCTTATGAAATGCCTGGTGATAAAGTGGATGGAATGAGTGCAGAAGCTGTGCATGATTCTATTACACGTGCAGTAAAACGTGCAAGAGAAAAAGGCGGACCTACATTACTTGAAATGAAAACCTATCGTTATAAAGGGCATTCAATTTCAGACCCGGGAAAATACCGTTCAAAAGAAGAACTGGAAGAATACAGAGGCAAAGACCCAATCACATTAGTTTTAAAAACGATAAAGACAAATAATTTTGCAAGCGACGAAGAAATAAAAGCGATTGATGATCGTATTGCAAATATTGTTGAAGAAGCCGTAAAGTTTGCAGAAGAAAGCCCGTTGCCGGATGATGCTGAAGTAATAAAAGATGTATATGCTGATAAAAATTATCCTTTTATTGTTGACTAATAATTTTTAATATCAATTTAAATTTTCAATTTATTTATGGCTGAAACAAAAAAGCACCAGGCAAGTGGTGACGATATAATTTTAAGAGCAAAGGGCTTCTGGACAAAAAATCAAAAGCCGATTTCAATTGTTCTGGTTGTTATTGTAGTTTTAGTTGGTGGCTGGTATGTTTATAATAATTATGTAGTTGCTCCAAAAGAACAGGAAGCTGAAAAAACGATGTTTAAAGCAGAAGAATATTTTCGCCAGGATTCTTTAAAACTTGCTTTAAATGGCGATCAATTCAATCGCGGTTTTGTTTACGTGATTAATAATTATGGTTCTACAAAAGCCGGCAATCTTGCAAAATATTATGCAGGTGTTTGCTATTTAAGAACGAGCGATTTTAATAAGGCAGTTCAGTATTTAAAAGATTTCAGCACCAATGCAAAACAAATTCAAATGATGGCTTATGGCGCTTTAGGCGATGCATACAGTGAGCTGAATAAAAATGATGATGCAATAAATTATTATAAAAAAGCAGCTAATGAATTTACTGATGATGTAACCATGAGCAGTGAGTATTTATTTCGTGCTGCATTAAAGCTTGAAACGCTCGGCAAGAATAGTGAAGCATTGCAATTATATAAAGAGTTGAAAGAAAAATATCCAAACACAGAAAGAGGTTATTCTGCTGATAAATATATTTATCGTTTAAGCATTATTCCAAATGATTTTAGCGTAAAATAAATGGCTACAAAAGGAAATAACGCATTACACAAAGGCATCCCAAAACTAAAGGATGCCTTTGTTCTTATTGTAAAAACAGAATGGAATAAAAACATCGTTGATAAGCTTGAGTCCGGTGCAATAAATATTTTCAAACAAAATAATATTGGTTCTAAAACTTTGATTGTGCCCGGCGCTTTTGAAATTTCTTTTGCGATAAAATCTTATGCAGAAAGCAATCAAAAAAAAGCAGATGCATTTATCGCATTCGGCACGATTATAAAAGGCGATACACCGCATTTCGATTATGTGTGTAAAGCTGTAACCGATGGCGTTTTATCTTTAAATATGTTACTTGATGTACCTGTAATTTTTGGTGTGTTGACAGTGAACGATGAACAACAGGCTTTGGATAGAGTAGGAGGTAAGCAAGGCAACAAAGGTGAAGAAGCTGCCATCACTGCTATTAAGATGATTGCATTAAATAAAAAATTAAAGAAATAAATTCCCCTTTAGGGGATATGGGGCATGAACGTTCAAATTTTTATACCATGTTTTGTTGATCAGCTTTATCCAACGGTTGCCTTTAATATGGTAAAGGTTTTGGAGAAAGCAGGTTGCAGTGTTACATACAATACCAATCAAACATGTTGCGGACAGCCGGCTTTTAATGCAGGTTTTTGGGGCGAAGCAAAAGACATTTGTCAAAAATTTTTAAAAGATTTTAATGGCGATGAATACATAGTTGCGCCCAGCGCAAGCTGTGTGGGTTTTGTAAGAAATTATTATGAAAGGCTGTTTGAGAATTCTATACATCAAACGGAAATAAAAAAAATAAGAACACGCATTTTTGAGTTGAGTGATTTTTTGGTAAACGTTTTAAACTTTACAAATTTTAATGCAAGTCTGAATGCAGTTGCTACATATCATGATAGCTGCGCTGCTTTGCGCGAATGCAATCTTAAAAAAGAACCGCGCATACTTTTAAATAATGTTGAAGGTTTACAATTAATTGAAATGAACGATGTGGAAACCTGTTGTGGTTTCGGCGGAACTTTTGCCGTAAAGTTTGAACCGATAAGCATTGCCATGGGCGATCAAAAAGTTACCAATGCACAAGAAACAAAAGCAGAATATATCATCAGTACAGATATGAGTTGTTTAATGCACATTGATGGTGTTATAAAGAATAAACAATCCTCTTTAAAAGTTTTACATCTTGCAGACGTGCTGGCTAATTTTTAATTTTGTTGTGTGAAATATCAGCCCGGCGACGATATATTAATACTGCACACAAAAGAAGAAGGAAAAGTTGTAGAAATTCTCAACAAAAATATGTTGCTTGTTGAAGTGCGTGGTGTTCGGTTTCCTGTTTACATAGATCAAATTGATTTTCCTTATTTCAATCGTTTCACAAATAAAAAAGAATCGGCTCCAAAAAAAACATCTAAAAAATATATTGATGATGTGCCAAAAGAAAAATCTTCAATAGCGTCAATAAAAAAGGATGAAGGTGTTTGGCTTTCTTTAATTCCAAAATTTACATTGGACGATTTTAATGAGGAAGTTGTTGAACTGTTTAAACTATATCTTATAAATAATACTTCGGTTGGTTATAAATTTCAATATCAACAATTATTTTTTGGTGATGAAGATTTTGAATTGAAAGGAGAAATATTATCAAACAGGGATTTTTATTTGCACGATATTCCGTTCAGCGATTTTAATGATAATCCTTCATTCAATTTTGATTTCAGTTTAATAACAACTGATAAAACCAAAGCAGATCATTATGAAGCATCCATCAAACTAAAACCAAAGCAATTGTTTCAGCGTATTGAAACAATGAAACAAAAAAATGAACCTACAATTGTTTTTAAACTATTTGATCAATACCCGCAAAAACAAGCTGAGGAAAAAGTTGAAGTGCCTGAAATAATTCATAAAAAATATAAAGCTTATGAAGCTGGAAAAATTCGTGAGCATTTAGAACCTGCAAGAACAGTTATTGATTTGCATATTGAAAAGTTATCGGATGATTGGCAACGCTTGAGCAATTTTGAAATTTTCACAATACAATTAAAGGAATTTGAAAAATGGTATGATCTTGCAGTAGCGCATCATCAGCCAAACTTAATTGTAATACATGGCGTTGGTACAGGCAAGTTGCGTGATGAAATTCATGATATTCTTAAAACAAAAAAAGAAGTAAGAACATTCGTTAATCAATATCATCCAAACTTTGGATACGGCGCCACCGAAATTTATTTTAATAGTTAACAGTACATATTTATTAAGGTTACACATCTCAATATTTTTTTTAATGCGTATTGCTGATTCTTTCTAATTCAACTTTTTCAAGCGGGCTGAAAATAAAAGGTATTTCCTCTGTTACTACATCGCTTTTATCAAGACCGAATGCTCTTTCATCACTTAGCCCTAAATTTTTCAAAAAGAAATAAGCATTCAAGAGTATTCCTTTCTTTAATGAAAAATCATTTTCCACTGAAAGAAATTTTTCAATCACCACAAATTTAAAATCTGGTTCAGGATTATACTTGGTACTTCCATCTGCACGAATATGTAAATTCAATTCTTTTTTTGTTACCAGTTCCCGCACGATTTTCCTAAAATATATTTCTGTTTTGGGTTGAATACGAAAACCAATATTGATATTTATTTTTATCACTTTATCGTCTATCAATTCTGATACATCGTAGCTCATTGTAAAGGGGTCTTCGGTGCGGTTGAGATGCACAAACCAATATACATCCGCTCGCTTTGGTTTTTTAGAAAAAATAGATTTTATAATTTTTTCTTCAATCTGTACACGGCTGTTTGCTTTTGTAAGATAGATAAGATGCGTGCAAAATTTTGGAATGCTGTCGTCCTCACTTAGCTCAATCATCTGCGGCGTGTATTTTCCAATATCAACAAATTTTGAAAAGCTGTTGCTTACTTTTCTGCCATAATACCAAACATACATCGTGAGAAAAATGGAGAGTTCAAAAAATAAAAACATCCATCGCTGTTTTATTTTAGCTACGTTGGCAACAAAGAATGATGATTCTATAATGGCGAATAAACCAATAACAAGCGTAACATAAATTTGTTTCCACTTCAATCGAAATTTTAAATAGAAATTAAGCAGCACTGTTGTCATCATCATCGCAATTGTAATTGAAAAGCCATACGCTGCCTGCATTGCAGCAGAAGTTTTAAAATATATCACCATTAAAATACATCCAAACCAAAGAACAATATTTATGCTTGGTATATAAATCTGTCCTTTAATGTCTGAAGGCTGTCTTACTGTAACGCGTGGCCAAAAATTCAGGTTCATTGCTTCACTTACCAATGTAAACGAACCGCTGATTAATGCTTGTGATGCAATAATAGTTGCTGCTGTTGCGATGATGATACTTGGAATAAGAAACCATTCGGGCATCATTTCAAAAAACGGATTTAATCCGTGAAGCGTGGAAGATTTTAAATTCAATATCCATGCAGCTTGCCCGATATAATTTATTACGAGACTTATTTTTACAAATATCCACGTGATGCGAATGTTTTTGATACCGCAATGCCCAAGGTCGCTGTATAAAGCTTCAGCGCCTGTGGTAGCAAGAAATACAGCGCCGAGCAACCAAAATCCTTTCGGATAATCGGTTAATAATTTGTAACCGTAATACGGATTTAGTGCTTTTAACATTGCAGGGAAATGAATTATTTCTGCTACACCAACAATAAGCAACATCATAAACCAAACCGTCATTACAGGGCCAAAAGTTTTTCCAATATTTTGTGTGCCGAATCGTTGAAAAAAAAATAGCGCGGAAAGAATTCCTATTACAATACCAACTGTAATAAGATTACCGGGTACAAAAATTTTTTCAAAACTGTTTACTGTGCCAAGCCCTTCTATTGCTGAAGCCACTGAAATTGGCGGGGTGATAATGCCGTCAGCGAGTAATGTTGTAGCGCCTAAAATTGTAATGATGGCTAAATTTTTATTGTATCGTTTTACCAATGCAAATAAAGAAAACACGCCGCCTTCACCATGGTTGTCTGCTTTTAAAGTAAGCCAAATATATTTTAATGTGGTTTGGAAAAATAAAGTCCAAAATATTAATGAAACGCCGCCAAAAACAAGTGTTTGAGTAATTTGTCTTTCGCCTACAATTGCAGATAAAACATACAGCGGGCTTGTGCCTATATCACCGTAAATAATACCAAGTGCTACTAACAATGATGCTGCTGTTATTTTGTTTAGGTTGCCTTTATTTGTTTGCATTTATCAATAAGTTTGATAAGCAAAGCAATAGCAAAAACTATAAGTGAATTATTAAACTAAATATGAGTGATATAAAATTTTTATAAAGAAATATGAGTGAAATAAATTCAATTTTGAAAATTAGTCTTCTAAAATGAATCTGTAACCTATACCTGATTCTGTAATAATATATTTCGGACGGTTTGCATCGTCTTCAATTTTTTTTCTAAGCTGTGCAATAAATACACGCAAATACTGCGATTGATTAATGTAACCTGGTCCCCATACTTCGCGCAGCAGATATTGATGTGTCAAAACTTTTCCTTCATTCTTAATAAGCAGCGCAAACAGGTTATACTCCGTCACAGTTAATTTTATAATATCATTATTTTTCTTTACTGCTCTTGCCGCCAAATCAATTTCTAAGTTTCCGCAGGTAATAACAGAATTGTTTTCTATATCTGTTTTACTGCGCAATGCAGAGCGTATGCGTGCAAGCAATTCGCCGGTACGAAATGGTTTAATTAAATAATCATTTGCGCCGTTATCCAAAGCTGTGATAATATCTTCTTCATTGCTTAAAACGGAAAGAATAATTATCGGGTTGGTGTACCATTCACGCAATTCTTTTAAAACAATATGCCCGTTTTTATCAGGCAACCCTAAATCAAGAATAATGAGTGCCGGCGGATGATTTGCAGCTTTTATCAGCCCTTCTTTTGCATTAGTTGCATGCGCTGTTGCATAGTCATTGCTTTGAAGGGTAATATCAAGCAACTTTTGAATTTGCGCTTCATCATCTATTATTAATATTTCAAGCAGACTACTCATTCTTCAGATTTTTTAAGTAAGATGTCTCTGCAGGTATATCAATAGTAAATTTTGCACCACCGGTTGTTTTATTTTGTAATTGAATAGAACCTTTCATCGCTTCAGTAAAGCCTTTTACAATAGATAATCCCAAGCCTGTACCACCGGGTTTTGAATTTTTAAGACGATAAAATTTATCAAAAACAAAATCAATTTCATCGGCAGGAAAACCTTCGCCATTATCTTCTATTATTATTTGTAAAATATCTTCATGACAAATGGCAACAACATTAATAACTGTTTTGGCCGGCGTATATAAACATGCATTATTTAAAAGATTAAAAATAATTTGTTCCAGCATTCCTTCATCTAATTTAAAAAGAGGAATAGAAGGATTGATATTAATATTAATTCTTTGCGTGATATTATTTTGTTCTATTTTTTTTACGATGCTATAAATAAGTTCAGTTATATCAATCCAATTTTTTTTAGGTTTGATAAAACCACTTTCAAGCCGCGACATGTTTAGAAGATTTTCTACCTGAACATTGAGTCGCATGCTTGCTTTGGAAATTTCATTTAAAAGTTCATACTTATTTTCAGCAGTTAATTTGCCATTGTTGGTTTGTAAATTATCTGTAGCACCTAAGATGGCGGCAATAGGCGTTCGCAATTCGTGAGAAAGTGAATTAAGCAAAGTATTATATAATTTTATTGTGTTTGCCTTCTCTTCCTTTTGCGTTGCAATTTTTTCAAACTCTCTTATTTTATAAGTAAGCACTGCATTAAGTAATGCAATAACAAAATACATCAGCAATAAAATAGTATCTTCTGAATTGCCAACCTGTAATGTAAAGCGCGGTGGAATAAAAAAATAATCCCAAATTATTGCACTTAAAAAGGCTGCGAGTAACACCGGCAGAATATCAAAAACCATTGCAATAATTGAAACTATAAAAAGCAATATGAACGCTACAACCTTGTAATTACTTTGTGTAAATATTATAAAACAAATACTTGAAACAACGCAAACAGTAAATACTGTGATCAAAAATTGAAGTGGCTTATTTATTTTATAAATTAAAAACCTTGTCATTATTCTGCAATAAAGAGCAAAATTAAATCTACGCATATAAGAAGAATATTAAAGACTGATAATAAAGTATAAAGATTTTATAAGCAGATAAAATTGAATAAGTAATTAAAATTTGTTTTCGCCATGTTAATTGATTTACACCCAAAGCCAAGTAAAATATTTTTGTTGATAAGAATTCTATGACTTAAAACGTCATAAAAAAAGCCCGCTAAGCTTTTTCTCAACGGGCTTAAAAACTTTCATAAAATCAATTACACCGCAATTTCTTCGCCTGCATTAAATTTTTTACGAATGATATTTAATGCCGCACCTGCTTTAAACCATTCGATCTGTTGTTCATTATAAGTATGATTTACTTCAAAGCTTTCAGATTCATCATTGCTGTGATGCAGCATAACCGTAAGCGAAGAACCCGGCGCAAATTCTTTCAACCCTAAAATATCAATTGTATCATCTTCCTGTACTTTATCGTAATCATCTTTATCCGCAAATGTTAGCGCAAGCATACCTTGCTTTTTCAAATTGGTTTCATGTATGCGTGCAAAGCTTTTTACGATAATTGCGCGTACGCCTAAAAATCTCGGCTCCATCGCTGCGTGTTCACGTGAACTTCCTTCACCATAATTTTCATCACCCACTATAATAGTACCAATGCCTGCCGCTTTGTAAGCTCTTTGTGTTGCGGGTACAGAACCATATTCACCGGTCAGTTGATTTTTTACTGAATCAGTTTGATTATTAAAATAATTAATAGCGCCAATTAAAAGATTGTTTGAAATATTATCAAGATGACCGCGATATTTTAACCACGGACCTGCCATTGAAATATGATCCGTTGTACATTTTCCTTTTGCTTTAATAAGAAGTTTCAGGCTTTTAAGATCAGTTCCTTCCCACTCAGCAAATGGAGCCAATAATTGCAAGCGCGAAGAATTCGGATCAACGGCAACCTGTATGTGGCTTCCATCTTCAGCAGGTTGCTGATAACCGGGATCATCAACAGCAAAACCTTTTGGCGGTAATTCATGGCCGTGTGGCTCACTCAATTTTACTTCTTCACCTTTATCATTTTTTAATGAATCAGTTAAAGGATTAAATTTAATTGTACCTGCCATTGCCATTGCAGTAACAACTTCAGGCGAAGCAACAAATGCATGTGTTGAAGCCAAACCATCATTACGTTTTGCAAAGTTTCTGTTGAACGATGTTATAATTGTATTCTTGCGATTTGGATCATCAATATGCCTTGCCCATTGACCAATACAAGGTCCACATGCATTTGCTAAAACAATACCACCTACACTTTCAAAATCATTTATAAAACCATCTCTTTCTATAGTAAAGCGAACCTGTTCAGAGCCTGGTGTAATTGTAAATTCGCTATGTGTTTTTAAACCTTTGCTTACAGCATCTTTTACAATAGAAGCAGAGCGGCTGATATCTTCATAAGATGAATTGGTGCAACTGCCTATTAATGCAACTTCAAGTTTTTCTGGCCAGCCATTTTTTTCAACAGCTTCTTTCATTTTAGAAATTGGCGTTGCAAGGTCTGGTGTGAAAGGGCCGTTTACATAAGGTTCAAGTTCATTTAAATTTAATTCTAAAACCTGGTCGTAATATTTTTCGGGGTTTTCATAAACCTCTGCATCAGGCCGCAAATGTTCTTTTATACCATTTGCTAATTCAGCAATATCAGCACGATTTGTTGCCTTTAAATAATCAGACATTTTTCCATCATAAGCAAACAAAGAACATGTTGCACCAATTTCTGCCCCCATATTACAAATGGTCGCTTTACCTGTTGCACTAAAGCTATCGGCGCCATCTCCAAAATATTCTACAATAGCACCGGTGCCGCCTTTTACAGTTAATTGTCCTGCAACCCAAAGAATAATATCTTTTGCACTTGTCCACCCGCTTAATTTTCCCGTAAGTTTTATGCCGATAAGTTTAGGCCATTTAAGTTCCCAAGGTAAGCCCGCCATTACATCGCAGGCATCTGCGCCGCCAACACCAATTGCAATCATACCTAAACCACCTGCATTGGGCGTGTGGCTGTCTGTACCAATCATCATTCCGCCGGGAAAAGCATAATTTTCCAACACAACCTGGTGAATAATTCCTGCGCCGGGCTTCCAAAAACCAATACCATATTTATCGGAAACTGATGCGAGAAAATCATATACTTCTTTGTTTACGTTTAAAGCAACTGCAAGATCTTCTTTGGCGCCTGTTTTTGCCTGAATTAAATGGTCGCAATGCACGGTTGAAGGCACTGCAACTTTTGGCCTGCCGGCCTGCATAAACTGCAGCAAAGCCATTTGCGCTGTTGCATCCTGCATGGCAACGCGGTCAGGTGCAAAGTTTGTATATGTTTTGCCGCGTTCAAAGATTTGGAAAGTTTGTTCTTCAGATAAATGTGCGTATAAAATTTTTTCGGCTAAGGTTAGAGAACGGTTTAATAATTTACGGGCAGTTTCAATTTTTCCGGGTATTTCTTTATAAACCCTTTTAATCATTTCAATATCAAAAGCCATGTTCAAAAATTTTAAATTATTCTATTTGAATGTTTGCAAATTTACATTAAATGAGCTACAAAATTTTTCGGGCAACTTAACCATAGCGATGAAAATTTTTAGCGAAACGAAGTTCACGAGGCCTTTTAAAAAATAAATAATATGTGAGTAATTACATCTGTCAATAAAAAACAAAAAATATACAGATGAAATGAAAGAATAATTTTTTTATATTGCATTCATGTACAGACTGAAACAGCTAATTGAATGGCGAATGTTTGGCGTGTGTGAGCCATTGGGAGAGAAGCTTGGTATTTCAAGCAGCCGCATAAGAATGTGGTTTATTTACATCTCTTTTTTAACGATGGGCTCTCCCTTAATAATTTATATGGTAATGGCGTTTTGGCTGAACATTAAAAAATATATTCTTTCTGCAAAACGTAATCCTCTTAAATATCTTTAAAAGCAGATATTTTGATAAAGATTGAATATTCGCACACTAATTACAATAATTTCTTCCGGCACCTTGCACGGCTGCTACATTTAAAAGTAAAAGATAATACCGGGGTTTTGCCTTCGTCTGTAGGCGAGGGAAGCATTAAATTAATAAACCTGCAAAACGCCATGCAGGTTATTTTGTTTGATCATGTGCTTAAACAAGATATTATTTATCATCGCAAAAAAGCTAATCAAAATTTTTATGTAATGCGCATTGATGAGGCGTTAGAGCAAACTGAAAACGCCAAAGCAGCTTTATTTTTTTCTGATGCAAATACAGAATGGTATTATATGGCGCCGGCAAATACAAGGGTGCGTACAATGCATATTTTATTTTCGAAAAACTGGTTACAGGAATTACTTAGTATTGAACCAAAAGGTGAAACGCTTATATCAAATGTGCTTTTAAAAACCACTCTATATCATTATGAAATTCTTGATTCAGAATACAAGCGTTTATTAAGCCACATAACCCAGCCTAAAAAGGATTTAGCATTTGAACAGCTTATAATTCACAACGCTGTTATGTTTATTCTCGAACGTTTTCTTACAAGGTTTTATAAAAAAACTTCAGAAGAATATAAACCAATAAGAGCTTCTTCAGATGAATTGCAAAGATTGAAAACTGTTGAATCTGAAATACTGAAAGATTTTTCTTATACGCCGCCAAATATTAACCAGCTTTCACGCATGGCTGCTATGAGCCCATCGAAACTTAAACTTATTTTTAAGCAAGTATTTGGTATGCCGGTTTACCAGTATTATCAAAAGCATCGTATGCAAAAAGGTAAAGCAATGCTTATCACGCAAAAATATTCTATTAAACAAGTAGCTGCTGAATTAGGTTACACACATGTAAAAGATTTCAGCAAAGCTTTTCAAAAACATTTTGACCAGTTTCCAGATGAACTAATCAACTAACAATATTGTACTTAGAATATAACATATACAACAGCACGAATATCCTGCACGCATTTGGAAACATTTGCGGCGTACGTGCAGATAACACCAGGATAGACATTCCTTCTACCTGTGGCGAAGGTTTTATGCAGTCTTTTAATTTTGGTTCAGGCATTTCTGTACTTGCTTCAGATATAAGCATGAAAGAAGATTTTGAAATAAAAAGAAACCAGCATCCTTCATCACAATATTTTGTTTTATTATTTAATGAGCTTGTTGAAAAATCAAACTACGAGCAAATCGACAAATTAGCATTTGATAAATTTGATCTTAGAAAAAAAATTGTACGGTTATCCAGTTCACTTATTCCATCGCAAAGCATATTACCAGCAAATTTCAGAATACGCAGTGTGCTTATCATTTTTAATAAACAATCATTATTAAATTTTATTGATTTTAAAACTGCAGAGGAGTTTATCAATCTTTATTTTTCGATTTATATAAAGAAGAGTTTTGTTGCACCAATGGATGCAGAATATCGCTGGATAATAGAAGACCTGCATCATGAAATATCAAATCATCCGCTGCAGAATTTATTTGCTGAAAACAGGGTAATGCTGTTGCTTGAAAAGTTTTTGTACAATTTTATGATCCGTGAAAAACACACGGGCAAAAAAATGCAGTTTAAAGAAGAAGAATTAAGCCGCCTTGTTAAAGCAGAAAATATGTTGCTTGCAGATTTTTCCAAAACAGCACCAACTATAAATATTCTTGCAAGAGCATGTGCGATGAGCCCCACAAAATTTAAAAATGATTTTAAAACTTTATATGGATTACCGGTGTATGAGTATTATCAAAAAAACCGCATGGCTTATGCGCGTACATTAATACAGCATGGCGAAAATTCTATTAAGCAAGTTGGTATGATGGTAGGTTATAGTAACCTTGGGCATTTTGCTGCTGCGTTTAAAAATGAATATAACATGTTGCCGAGTGAATGGTTGCATGCAAACCGCCTGCATCCTGATGTTCAGGAAGAAGTTAAGCCTAATATTTCTTTATAGAGCTTTCCTGATTTTTACAAGTTGCTCCAACAAAGGCTCAAGTAAATCTAATTGCAACATGTTTGCGCCATCGCTTTTTGCAACGGCAGGGTTTGGGTGTGTTTCGATAAATAATCCATCAGCACCCGCAGCAATTGCAGCTTTAGCAATCGTACCAATTAATTGCGGATTGCCACCTGTAACGCCGCTTGTTTGATTAGGTTGTTGCAAACTGTGCGTACAATCCATTACAACAGGCACATTATGCATTTGCATCCATGGAATGTTTCGGTAATCAACAACTAAATCCTGGTAACCAAAACTATTTCCACGCTCAGTTAAAATAATTTTATTGTTGCCTGCTTTACTAATTTTTTCAACAGCAAACTTCATAGAAGGTCCGCTTACAAACTGACCTTTTTTTACGTTCACAATTTTACCGGTTTCTGCAGCAGCAATCAGCAAATCTGTTTGCCTGCACAGAAAAGCAGGTATTTGTAATATATCAATATATTTTGCAGCAATTGCTGTTTCATCATGCGCATGTACATCACTTGTAACAGGCAAACCGAATGTTGTATTTATTTTTTTTAATAGTTGAAGTGCGGCTTCATCGCCAATGCCTGTAAAAGAATTTGCGCTGGTACGATTCGCTTTTCTATAACTTGATTTAAATACATAAGGAACATTAAGCCGTTTACAAACAGCAGAAACTTTGTCTGCAACCTGCATTAATAATTCTTCACTTTCAACAACACAAGGTCCGGCAATTAAAAAGAAATTATTTTCATTGTATTGTTGATTCGCAAACAGCTCTTTTAAAAATTGTGGCAACATGCCGCGAATGTACGAAGTAAGAAATATGATGTATGATGTAAGAAGTACAAATGAGTTATTTAGTTTTGTTCTTTCAGCCAACTTAGCTCAGATGGTAGAGCAGCACATTCGTAATGTGCGGGTCGTCAGTTCGATTCTGATAGTTGGCTCTTAAAATCGCTATGAAAAAAATCTTTTCTTTCTTAATAATTAATTTTTATAAAACGCCTGTATTATGGCACCCGCATCGTATTATTGTTTCTTTTTTTACAATTGATTTTCCTTCTGCACTAACACCGACAACTTGAATTGGGTTTAAATTAATCACAGGAACCTTTATCTGGGTACAACTGCAAATCTGTGCATTAATAATTTTGGGTTGCCCTTTTTTTATCTTTGATTAATATTCGGATTAATGAAGCCTGTGCATTTCCTTCTGTTTATTTTCGTTAATTTATTCCCCGGTAATTTATTTTCTCAATACATTCTTAATGGATCGGCAACTAAGCTTAATTGCAATTGTTATAAATTAACCGATACTGTAAACTTTGTAAGCGGCAGCGTTTGGAATTCAAGAAAAACTAATCTGGATAGTTCTTTTGATTTTCATTTCAATGTTTTTCTCGGGTGCATTGATCCATGGGGCGCAGATGGTATTGCTTTCATTCTTCAAACAATGCCTACCAGTTTAGGTATTGTTGGCTCCGGATTAGGTTTCCAGGGTGTTTCACCTTCCGTTGGAATTTCTCTTGATACATGGCAGAACCTTGAGCTTAATGATCCGCCGTGGGATCATATAACTATTCAGTTAAATGGACAGATTGTTCATGATGGCAACGATTTGGCAGGACCAACAACTGCATCTGCAAATTCTAATAATATTGAAGATTGTAAATGGCACACATTCCGCATAACCTGGGATGCCAGCACTAAAATTTTAGCTGCATATTTCGACGGGATTTTTCGCTTGCAGGCACAGTACGATCTTGTAACTAAAGTTTTTAATAATAATCCTTTGGTGTATTGGGGTTTCAGTGCTGCTACAGGAGGTTCTTTTAATTTGCAGCAGGTTTGCACTTCGCTCAATCCTGAATTTGTTGCTCTTCCCGATAGCTTTACGTGTATTGGCAATACTATAAATTTTGTTGATCATTCAGAATCATTTTCTGCTATTAAAAATTTTTATTGGGATTTTGATGATGGTACTGCGAGTACACTTCAAAATCCGCCGCCTCATAATTATACAGTGCCCGGTGCCTATCTTGTTGAACACATAATAACCGGTGCAGATGGTTGTGTGGATACTTTAGAAAAAATAGTAAACATAGGCAGTAAGCCTGTTCCGGATTTTAATTTATATGATACATGCACCGGTAAATTTTTAGGCGTTGCTGATAAATCTGTGAGCTTATTCGGAGCTCCATTTCAATGGACATGGTGGCTTGACAATAATTTTATTTCAAGCGATTCATTACCCTCAGTATATAATTTATCTTTAGGAGCACATCAGTTAAAGCTGGCAGAAACCAGCGCTTATGGTTGTAAGTCAGACACAATTACCAAAGATTTTTCTATTCATACAACGCCGGTTGTTGCTATTAAAGCAAACAATGCATGTATAAAACAACCGGTAAATTTCGCCGGTCTTCAAATTGATAATGCTACAAACATTTTAAAATGGAATTGGAATTTTGATGGCAGAACATTAAATGAACAAAATCCTGTTTATTATTATTTAGATGGAGGTATTAAAATCATTCATCTTACTGCGGATGCAGATGATGGATGTACTTCAAATGATACAGCAGTACAAATTCTTGTTGAAGACATTAATTTAAGTGCGGGAAAAGATACGTCCGTTCAGTTAAATAAACCGTTTACGCTTGAACCTTCATGGAGCGGACATTATAATGGAATGCCCGCATTTGCCTGGTCTCCCACAGTTGGTTTAAGCACACCTTTTGGGCCTTACCCAACTGTTGTTTTAGAAAATAATCAGCAATATTATCTCACTGCCACAACCGATGCAGGCTGTGTGGCTACAAGTTCAGTAAAAATAAATGCGTTTGATAAGCCGGGTATTCTTGTTCCCAATGCTTTTACACCTAATAATGACGGTTTAAATGATATATTAAAACCGAGATATAATGGTATTAAGCATCTGGTTTATTTTGCTATTTATAATCGCTGGGGGCAACTGATTTTTAAAACTTCAGATATGTCAAGAGGTTGGGATGGAAATTTTAATGGCAGGCCACAAGGCACGCAAACATTTGTATGGATAATAAATGCTGAAGGTTTTGATAATAAAACATATCAGTTGAAAGGAGTGATTACTTTAATAAAATAATGTGATCAAATTAATATTCACGCTGTTTAATATTTTCAAATGATTGCAGATTGATAACAATTGACTGATGGCCATTGACCGTTGATTAATTCAATCTCATCTTATCTTCGCAGGCATTAATTAAATTAGATGAACGTAAAAAAATATTTTCACTGCATTGCATTTATCGTTTCTTTTTTTATTGTTGATTTTTCTTTTGCACAAACACCTGCCAGTTACAACTGCGACGATATTTATCTCCAGTTAAAAAAATTAAATGTGCTTGGCAGCGTGTTGTATATCGCTGCGCATCCTGATGATGAGAATACGAGATTGCTTACTTATTTTTCCAAAGAAAAATTATACCGAACAGGTTATATGAGTTTAACACGCGGCGACGGCGGACAAAATTTAATAGGAGATGTGCAAGGCATTGATTTAGGTTTGATAAGAACGCAGGAACTTTTATCTGCAAGAAGAATTGATGGCGCAGAACAATTTTTTAGTCGTGCATATGATTTTGGTTTTTCTAAAAGTTCTGATGAAGCATTGCGCACATGGCACCACGATAAAATTTTAAGCGATGTAGTTTGGGTAATAAGAAATTTTCAGCCCGATATAATTATTACACGTTTCCCCGGCGATGCACGTGCAGGTCATGGTCATCATGCAGCGTCTTCAATATTGGCGAACGAAGCATTCACGGCTGCAGCAGATCCAAATAAATTTTCTGAACAATTAAAATATGGTGTAAAACCCTGGCAGGCAAAACGCATTCTCTGGAACAATTACAATTTTGGCGGTAATAACACAATAAGTCCGGATCAATTTAAAATGAATATCGGCATGTATAATCCTTTGCTTGGAAAAAGCATGGGTGAAATTGCCGGTGAAAGCCGCAGCCAGCATAAGAGCCAGGGTTTTGGTGCATCAAGACAAAGAGGCGAATCGTATGAATATTTTTCTTTAACGGGAGGTGAACCTATAAAAGATAGTTTATTTGATGATGTGGTTACAACATGGCAGCGTGTACAGGGCGGCAAAAATATTCAACAACAAATTGAAAAAATTATAAGTAACTATCAATTTGAGCATCCTGAAAATTCTGTGAATGCATTGGTTGAATTGTATAAATCAATTCAGCAATTACCTGATGGTTATTGGCGAAATAAAAAACTGGATGAGGTTAAACAAATTATTATTGAATGCAGCGGAATTTATATAGAAGCAACCACTTCAAATGAGTTTGCCATTCCGCAACAAAAATTTAATGTTCAGTTTTTAATTGATAAAAGATTGAATGATGATGTGCAATTGAAAAATATTAAGCTGCTCAATTTTGATTCTGTTATCAATAAAAATTTGCCAACAGATATTAATGTAAATTATGAAAGAAGTTTTTGGGTTGATAAAAACACACCCATCACACAACCATACTGGCTGCAATATCCTTTGGATAGCATTGGCAGTTTTACAGTAAACAATCAGCAATTAATTGGCAAAGCGCAAAATGATGCGGCTTACACTGCCTTATTTACTTTTACGATTAATGGCACAGATATTACAATTGAAAAACCTGTTCAATATAAATTTACTGATCCTGTAAAAGGTGAAATGTATGAGCCTTTTGTTGTAGTAAATCCTTTGGGTGTTTCATTGCAACCATCAGTAATATTAACCAATATTAAAAATGAGAATTCAGTTATTAAAAACGATGAAGCGCATGTTCGTGTAAAAAGTTTTATCGAATCACCCAACACACAATTGCAATTATTTTTTGTGCAAGGCAAAGATTCAACGTTGATAAAAGACACTACAGCAGACCTTCAATACAATGCCGTGTACGATTTTAATTTTTCGCTCAATTCATTTTATAAAAAAGATAAAGCCGATCCTGTTGTTGCAGTAAAAATAAAAGCAGATGATTACACAAATGCATACTCAGGCGATTTGCATACGATAGAATACGAGCACATTCCTTTTATACATTATACTTCAACAGATGAAATAAAAGTGATTGATGAAGAAGTAAAAACTGTTGGTAAAAAAATTGGTTATATTGTTGGTGCAGGTGATAAAGTGCCGCAGGCTTTGCAGCAAATGGGTTATGATATAAAAATTTTAAATGAGGCTGATGTTACAAATGCAAATCTTAAACAATTTGATGCCATCATAACAGGCGTGCGTGCATACAACGTGCATGAATGGCTTAACGAAAAATACGATGTGCTGATGCATTATATAAAAGATGGCGGCAATTTAATTGTTCAATACAATACCAATAATCAAATTGGTTCTGTGAAGGCGGATATTGGTCCTTATAATTTTACCATCAGTCGCACAAGAGTTACAGAAGAAAATGCAAACGTTGACTTCTTATTACCCAATCATTCTGCATTAAATTATCCAAACAAAATAACAAAAGCAGATTTTGATAACTGGATACAGGAACGCAGCACCTACCAGGCAGAACAAATGGATTCACATTTTGAAGCATTGTTAAGTATGCATGACGTGAATGAACCAGAAAGCAACGGCAGTTTAGTAATTGCAAAATATGGTAAAGGAAATTTTGTGTATGCAAGTCTTGTTTTTTTTAGAGAGTTGCCGGCTGGCGGTTCAGGTGCGTATAAATTGATGGCTAATTTAATTGCATTGCCGAAAAATAAATAATATGCACTCAAGGCGAAGAATCAGTTTTCTTTTATTGCTTATTATTGGTGTTGTGCTTGGTATTGTTATAAAAAATATTAAGATTGGAATGATAATCGGCATAGCGATTGGTTTATTTGCCGGTAGCCTAGGAAGCAGAAATGAATAAATGTTCATTTAAATTTTACTATGCGCTTTTTTAAACTTGCTGTAATTAGTTTAATCATCATTTTTTTATTGTTTACATGTATTGGATTATTTCTGCCCTCATCTGTAACAGTTACAAGAAAAGAATTTATAAATGCTTCTGCAGACAGTGTGCGATTTTATACAAACAATATTTATCACTGGAAATATTGGCTGAATGGTGTTGACACAAATTATAAATTATCCACAGCAGAAAATGCAACCATTAAATTAGGCTCATATACTATTTCTGTTTTGAAAAATACGCCTGAAAACATTGCAACATCATGGAATGCGAAAAATACAAAAGACCGTGTTTGTCACATTCAGCTTGATGACAGCGAACCTAATGTTACTACAATTTATATGAGCTTTCAACAACATTTAAGCTGGCTGCCATGGGACAGGTTAGGAGGGATGTTGCACGATGAAGTAATTGGCCCTTCCATACAGGCAAGTTTAGAAAAATTAAAAGAGGTAGTTGAAAAAACTTCAAACTAATTCCAATATCACCGCATAAACTTTTTTCAATTCACTTTCACTAATACAATACGGCGGCATAATATAAACTGTGTTACCAAGCGGTCTTATATAAACTCCTTTTTCCAGGGATTTTTTTGTAATAATTGTGCTGATGTTGTTCAGATATTCATCGTTGCCTTGTGCAATTTCAAAAGCTAAAATTGTACCCAGTACACGCACATTTTTTATTCCACTCAATTGCCGTAACTGTTGTGCAAATGCAATATTTTGTTCTGAAATGAAATTTACTTTTTGTAAAGAATTTTCCTGCTCAAATAAATCCAGGCTCGCATTTGCTGCTGTACATGCTAATGGATTTGCAGTAAAAGAATGACCATGAAAAAAGGTTTTCTTTGCATCATCACTTACAAAAGCAGAATAAATTTTCTCTGAACATGCTGTTACACCTAAAGCCATTGTGCCGCCGGTTATTCCTTTGCTTAGGCAAATAATATCGGGTTTGGTTTGCATGTATTCACTCGCAAACATTTTTCCTGTGCGTCCAAAACCTGTCATCACCTCATCAGCAATACAAATAATATTTTTTTGTTGAACAAATAGCAGCAATTCATCCATTAAAACAGAACTATACATTTTCATTCCACCAGCTCCTTGTACCAATGGTTCGTAAATAAATGCAGCTATTTCATTTGCATGTTCATCAATAATTTTTTTTGTTGATGAAATATTTTCTTCCGTAGGTACATCAATAAATATTACTTCAAATAATAAATCATGAAAAGCAAGTGTAAACACGCTTCTGTCGCTTACGCTCATTGAACCAAATGTGTCACCATGGTAGGAGTTGTTGAATGCGATAATTTTATTTTGGTTTCCAGTTTCCAGTTTTCTGTTTTCTGTTCTCTGTTTTCTGTTTGATGATTCACGATTCTCCATTGACCATTGATTATTCACCATTGACCCTCTCTCGTTCCACCAATATTGTACAGCCATTTTAATCGCTACTTCCGTTGATGTAGAGCCATCATCGCTAAAAAATATTTTTGAAAAATTTCCGGGCAAAATTTTTATTAATCTTTCTGCAAGCTTAACTGCAGGTTCGTGTGTAAAGCCTGCAAAAATTATATGTTCTAACTGCAATGCCTGCTGATAAATTTTTTCAGCAATGTATGGATGCGCATGACCATGAACATTTACCCACCAACTGCTAATCGCATCAATATATTCCTTATCATTTTCATCAAACAACAAACTGCCTTTTGCATTTTTAATGGCAATTGGTGGCTGCATATTTTTTTGTTGCGTAAAAGGATGCCAGATAAAATTTTTATCGTGTTCAATTAAATTCATGCCGCAAAAATAGGTTGATGCTGTTTTTAAAAACTGTATTAATATTGCGCCCTATGGCAAAAAAGATTTTATTTATTGACAGAGACGGAACACTTATTAAAGAACCGTCAAGCGGCAACATAGATACATGGGATAAACTTGAGTTTTATCCGCATGTTTTTAAATACACGAATTTAATTGCAACCGAATTTGATTATGAATTAATCATGGTTTCAAACCAGGATGGATTAGGAACAGAATATTTTCCAATGGAAGATTTTTTGCCCGTTCACAATTTTGTGCTTAAGGCTTTTGAAAATGAAGATGTACATTTTACTTCTGTTTATATTGACCCATCACTAAAAGAAGATAAATCGCCCAACCGCAAGCCTCGTATTGGTTTGGTAAAGCAATACATGAATAATGCGGATTATGATTTGGAAAATTCTTATGTAATTGGCGACAGGATTACAGATGTGCAGTTTGCAAAAAATCTTGGTTGCAAAGCCTTGTGGCTAAATACACATCCCGGTCTCGGCATGAAAGAAATAACGGATACCGAAGAGGTATTACGCGCCACAAGTCTTGCTTTGGAAACAACCAATTGGCAGAGCATCTATCAGTTTCTGCGCAAAAATTCGTGAAGTCTACTGCTTCACAAACTTTATCGTTGAGATTGTATTACCTGCAATAATTTCAAGATAATAAAAACCTCTGCTTATATTTTTAATATTCCAAGCGTAGTCTGAAATATTATGTACGTTAGTTTCTGCAACAGCGTTTCCTCTTACATCATGTATAATCAAATGATAATTAGCTGAAGTATTGAATCCTTTAACATGAAGCACATCTTTCACAGGATTTGGATAAACCACAAATATATTTCCATCACTAAACACAACACTTGCAATTTGCGAATAAGAGAACTTTCCATCTTTATCAACCTGCTTTAAACGATAGAAATTAGTGCCTTGCAATGGTTGCACATCAGTAAATGAATAGGCGTGTTTATTATTTGAATATATTTTATTAAGCTCAGTAAAATTATAACCTGAAGAACGTTCAACGCTGAAATAATTATTATTTATTTCATTTGCCGTTTGCCAGTTGAGTAAAACGCTCTGTTGTTGTTTACTCGCTGAAAAATTAAAATAGGTAACAGGCAATGTAGCATTGCTTTGATAACGAACAACTACAAACGAATCAGTATAATATAGAACAGTAGTATCTAATTTAACTACCTGGTAACCGCCGATAATTATTTTACCATCCGGCTGCAAAGCTGCAGACTTGCACGAAACGGAATCACCAAACTGCGTTGTGATGATGCTGCCGTTATTACCAAACGTATTATCAATTACACCATTGCAGTTAAATCTTGCCAACGTAGGTTTATGAAAATGATAAACATCTGTATAATCACCTGCAACAATTATTTTTCCATCTTGTTGCAGCAGCACTTTTTTCGGGTCTGCAGAGGCTGCATCAAATTGCAAACTGGCAATTGCATTATTGCCAAAACTGTTATCAAGGCTTCCGTCTGAATTATATCTTACAATCGCCGTTTTAAAATATGTGTTGTATTGAGGCGTATAATCGTAACGTCCGGCAGCAATAATTTTTCCATCATTTTGCAATGTGATGCTGTTTATACATTCGTTCTTATCTGTTAAATCAGTAAGCACAATACCGCCATTACCAAACTGATTATCTAAGCTGCCATCGTTTAAATATCGCGCAAGTAAAAAATTATTTGCCCCAATGCCTTGTCCGCCAACTAAAATTTTTCCGTCAATTTGTATTGCAACATCAAGGGCAATATATGCCGATGAAAGAACTGTATAACCTTTTTGCGCAAAAGATAAATCGAACTGCCCATTAGAAAGAAATCTCGCCACTAAAGCATTCATGCCATTTACATTGCCGGCTAAAACTATTTTGCCATCATTTTGCAGTTTAAGTGAATAACAATAAGAATAACGGATGCCATCGAACTGCGGTTGCAAAAGACCATTATTTCCAAAAGAAGAATCAAGCGTTCCGTTAGGTAAATATTTTGCAAGCATAACATTCCCTAAAAAACCGCCCGCTAAAATTTTACCATCAGGTAAAACAACAATGCTTTGAATGCTTCCACCATAAAATGTAATTACTTTTCCGTTTGTTCCAAACGAAGAATCTACAGTGCCATTTGCATTAAAGCGAACGATGCAGTATCCTGAATTATTTACGTTTTCGCCTCCACGTCCGCCAATTAAAATTTTACCATCGGCTTGAATAGCCATGGCTGAGCAAACGCCGCCTCCCGTTCGTATTGCAGCCTTGCCATTGCAATAAAAATTATAGTCTAATGCAGGACTTTGAGAAAAACAGGTACTGACTATAGCAAGTACTATTAAAGTAAATGCTGGTTTCATATATTGGATTTAAATTATTGCTGCTTTTAATATTACCGCAGCTTAAAATTGCTATAGAACGCTCAACAATTTTATTTCGATATGAACTTATAAAATATATGTGGAGATAGCTGCATTAAGAATTTTTGGGATACTAAAATAAACAATAGCGTATGCATACGATAATATAGCAACAATAATTTTTATGGAAATTATTTATTTCTGCATCCATTAAATTAAGCTTTGCACTGTGAACGATAAAGAGTTTCAACATTTAACCGACCAGCAATTACTGCAGGCATTTTATGAAACCGGCAATAAAAGATTGCTGGGTATTTTGCTGCAGCGTTATACTTTATTGCTGTTAGGTGTTTGCATGAAATATTTAAAAAATGAAGAAGCGGCAAAAGATGCGGTGCAGCAAATTTTTTTAAAAGTGATTGGTGAGTTAAAGCGATATAAAGTACAATTTTTTAAAAGCTGGTTGTATATGATTGCAAAAAATCATTGCCTTATGCAACTGCGCAATAAAAATCATAATCATCATGCAGATGTTGAAGAAAATTTAAGCCCGGAAGAAGAAACGCCTTTGCAAAAACACATAGAAAAAGAAAAGTTGTTGTCGTTGTTAGAAGTTTCATTAGAGCAATTAAACGATGAGCAAAGAAGATGTATAACTTTATTTTATCTTGAAAAAGAATCTTATCAGCAAATAAGCGAACAAACAGGCTTTAGTTTAGCGCAGATAAAAAGTTTTATTCAAAATGGCAAACGCAATTTAAAATTACTGGTAGAAAAAAAACTGAAGCAGCAATAATGGAAGAATTATTAAACATATGGAATGCAGATGATGAACTGAATGAAGATGAACTGATGAATTATGTAAACAATAAATCTTCAGAAGGAGAGAAGCATGAAGTAGAAAAAAAAATGGCTGATTCATCTTTTGTGAATGATGCAGTGGAAGGTTTGCAGAATTTTTCTTCCACAGAAAAAGTGAATGCTTACGTGCAACAGGCAAACCAGGAGCTGCATAAATATTTGCATGAAAAAAAATTAGCAAGAAAGAAAAATATCACCGGCTTATCATGGCAAATTATTGCCGTTATTACTATTATACTGCTTTGCATTTTAGGTTATGTTATTATTGAAATGATGAAGAAATAGAATTATATAATTGTGTTAAGTTTATCAAGTTTATCTTTTCATTTCTCAACACGTCTTATTTATTACTTCTTGCATCTGTTGAACTACTTGCACAAATAAAGTAAATCATTTCACGGTTGAACTTTCTTTAAAACTGCTCTCTCCCTATAAATTCCGGTGGCAAGGCTTTTGTACTTATACATGAAACAGGTCGAAAATCTCCTGCTTACATTTTAATTGTCCCTATCAAATTTTTTTTATGAGTAAAACTGTTGGTGATTATTTGATTCAACGCTTGCATGCATGGAATATTTCAAGAATTTTCGGTTTTCCCGGCGATGGTATTAACGGGTTAATGGGTGCATTAAATCGTTCTGATAATTTAATAGATTTTGTGCAGGTGCGGCACGAAGAAAACGCAGCGTTCATGGCTTGTGCACATGCAAAGTTTACCGGCGAAGTTGGAATTTGTATGGCAACTTCTGGTCCTGGTGCCATACATTTATTAAATGGTTTGTATGATGCAAAATTGGATCATCAACCGGTTGTTGCTATCGTTGGTCAATCAGCTACAACTGCTATGGGCGGCGACTTTCAGCAGGAAGTGGATTTAAATTCTTTGTATAAAGATGTGGCGCATGAATATGTGCATACATTAATGGACCCATCTCAAACACGCACACTTGTTGACCGTGCAATCCGTATTGCAAAAATTGAACGCACGGTAACATGCATTATTATTCCAAACAATTTGCAGGATGAAAAATATGAAGAGCCTGCACGCATGCATAATTCAATTCACACCAGTTTACATTTTTCTTACCCGCAAATTATACCTGCGCAAAGCGATTTAAAAAAAGCAGCCAACATTTTAAACGAAGGAAAAAAAGTTGCAATGCTTATTGGTGCAGGCGCTTACAACGCAGCCGATGAAGTAATGCAGGTTGCAGAATTGTTAGGTGCAGGTGTTGCAAAAGCTTTGTTGGGTAAAGATGTGTTGCCAGATGATTTGCCTTACGTTACCGGCGCCATTGGTTTGCTCGGTACAAAACCAAGTTGGGATTTGATGATGGATTGTGATACATTATTTATGGTTGGTTCAAGTTTCCCTTATTCAGAATTCTTGCCGAAAGAGGGACAGGCAAGGGGAATTCAAATTGATATTAATGGAAAGATGCTCGGTATTCGTTATCCAATGGAATTGAATTTACAAGGTGATAGCCGCGAAACATTAAGCGCATTAATTCCATTATTAAAAAGAAAAGAAGATAGAAGCTGGCGTGAAGAAATTGAAAAGAATATAAAAGAATGGTGGAAGGTGATTGAAGCAAGAGCAATGAACAGCGCGAACCCGATTAACCCGCAAAGAATTTTTTGGGAGCTATCATCACGACTTCCTGATAATTGTATTTTATCTTCTGATTCCGGAACATCGGCTGATTGGTTTGCACGTGATTTAAAAATTCGCAAAGGAATGCGGGCATCACTTTCAGGAAATTTGGCAACGATGTGCCCGGGCGTGCCTTATGCAACCGCTGCAAAATTTGCTTATCCAGACAGGGTTTCCATTGCATTGGTTGGTGATGGTGCGATGCAAATGTTAGGCAATAATGGTTTAATTACTATTTCAAAATACTGGAAAAAATGGAGCAATCCGCGAATGATGATTGTTGTATTAAACAACCGCGATTTAAACCAGGTTACATGGGAACAGCGCGTAATGGAAGGCGACCCGAAATTTGAAGTTTCGCAGGACGTGCCTGATTTTCCTTATGCGGAATATGCAAAAATGCTCGGGCTTGATGGAATTAAAGTTGACAAGGAAGAAAATATTATTGATGCTATTGAAACAGCATTGGCTTGCAATAAACCTGTTGTGTTAGAAGCATACACAGACCCATCTGTGCCGCCATTGCCGCCGCATATTTCGTTTAAACAAGCGAAAGCATTTATGAGTTCAATGGTGAAGGGGGATGAAAATACATGGGATATGATAAAGCAATCGTGGAAAGATGTGATAGAAAATTTTATTCCACATAAGACGAAAGAAACAAGTGAAGCAGTTAGTTAATTGTAGAATTATTTTTAATACTGCTTGTTTAAAATAATGTTTTACGACCGTCATGTCGAGGAACGCGACATCTCATAAATTTTAAGTTGTTTATAATACGAGAGATTTCTCCTTCGTCGAAATGACGACTTAGACAGAAGAGTAATAAATAAATTGAAATCATCAAACAGCATATTAATTAAAGGCTTAAAAGTTGGCGCCTATAGAATTCCAACAGCAACACCCGAAGCAGACGGCACGATTGAATGGAGCAGCACAACACTCGTTTTGGTTGAAATAAATGCTGCTGACAAAACAGGCATTGGCTATACTTATGCAAACGAAGCATCTGCAATTGTGATTGATAAAGTTTTAAAAAAAATTGTTGTTGATGCAAATGCATTAGATATTTCTTCATTAAATGCAAAGATGATTTCAGCAATACGTAACGATGGACAAGTTGGAATTGCAATGATGGCTGTATCTGCTGTTGATAACGCGTTATGGGATTTAAAAGCAAAATTATTTGATGTGCCGCTTTGCAATTTATTGGGCAAAGCAAAAGAAAGCATGTTGATTTATGGAAGTGGCGGCTTCACTTCATACAATAAAAAACAATTGCAACAACAATTAAGTGGTTGGGTTGATGAAGGAATACAATATGTAAAAATGAAAATTGGAACGCACCCTGAAAAAGATGTTGAGCGTGTTAAAGAAGCAAGAGATGCAATTGGAAAAAATGCAAAATTATTTGTTGATGCAAATGGAGCTTACACCATAAAGCAAGCAATTGAAAAATCTTTTCAATTTAAAGAGTATAATATCAGTTGGTTTGAAGAGCCGGTTACTTCAGATAATTTAGAAGGTTTACAATTTATTCGCGAGCATGTACAACCTGAAGTAAATATTGCTGCAGGTGAATATGGATATAATCTTCCTTATTTCTATCACATGCTTAAGGCAAGTGCTGTTGATGTTTTGCAAGCTGATGCAACGCGTTGTGGCGGCATTACAAATTTTTTAAAAGCAGGAAGTTTGGCAGAAGCGCAGCAGATTGCTTTCTCTTCACATTGTGCGCCGGCTTTGCATTTGCATGCAGCCATCAGTGCAAATAATTTTTATATCGCCGAATATTTTTATGACCATGTGCGAATAGAAAATATGTTGTTTGATGGTGTAATGCAACCGGAAAATGGTGGCATTTATCCTGATGTTTCAAGAGCGGGCATGGGGATTGAATTTAAATATCAGGATGCGGAAAAATATAAAATAGCATAAGCTCTTTGACATGACAGGAACAAGGATTATCAGTAAATTTGTTTATGGTTTTATCTGAATACATAACTATTGACAAAGAAACTGCCGGTGGAGTTCCTGTTTTTAAAGGTACAAGAGTCGCAATAAAAACATTGTTTGATTATCTTGAAGAAAGTTCACTTGACGAATTTTTAAATGGGTTCCCATCTGTATCAAGAGAGCAGGCAGAAGCGGTTATTGAATTAGCAGCTGCTAAACTTTTACCAGAATCTGCCGCATGAAAATTCTGCTTGATGAAAATATTGATGTTCGCTTCAAAAAACTTTTCAAAGATTCTCCACATGAAGTTTATACGGTTCGTGATATGCAATGGAACGGGATTAAAAATGGTGAGTTGCTTAAACTTTTAGAGAAAAATAATTTCGATTGTTGGATTGTTGTTGACAAAAATATTCTGTATCAGCAAAATATTTCTAATCTTTCTTGCCTGATAATTGTTCTTGATGTTTTCAGAAATACATTGGAACACATAAGTAAACTTTATCCCTCTGCTCTCATTGCTTTAGAAAATACTTCGGAAAAGATTATTGTTATTTCTGAATAACATTTTTGCCTTTAAATATTAATTCAATCTGCTCTTGCACTTTAAAGCATAGTTATTGCATTTGTAATAACATTAACCTATTTAAAATAAATTCTTTTAACAATGATAACCGATACATCATCAACAAAAAATAAAAAAATAAAAATTAACCCGCAGCATAATGGCAACCCAAATCATAAACACAACGACAAATTATCAACACAGTTAGATACACGTTTCCAAACAAAATATTCTGTCAATGTTGATGTAAAAAATCTCGAAAAAGAATTAAGAAAATCTATTGAAGGTGAAGTGCGTTTTGATGATGGCTCCCGTGCATTGTATTCAACGGATTCTTCTAATTATCGCCAAATACCAATTGGTGTTGTAATACCGAAATCAGAAGAAGATATTATTCAAACCATAAACCTGTGCCAAAAATATAAAGCGCCGTTGTTATCACGCGGCGGCGGAACAAGTCTTGCAGGTCAGTGTTGCAATGTTGCAGTGATGATGGACATGGCGAAATACTACAATAAAATTTTAAAAATTGATAAAGAAAAAAAATTAGTTACCATTCAGCCTGGAATTGTATTAGATGAAATGCGCAATGCCACCAAAGAAAAAATGAACATGACTTTTGGTCCAGACCCCGCAACGCACGACCATTGCACACTTGGCGGCATGCTCGGTAATAATTCCTGCGGCGTTCATTCTGTAATGGCAGCGTTTGAAGGGCTTGGCGCAAGAACATCCGACAATACAGAATCTATTACTATTGTTACATACGATGGTGTGAAAATGAAAGTGGGCGCAACGTCTGATGAGGAGCTTGAGCGAATTATTAATGAAGGCGGAAGACGTGGAGAGATTTATAAAAAGCTAAAAGATTTCAGAGATAAATATGCGGATTTAATTCGCGGAAAATTTCCAAACATTCCGCGCCGTGTATCGGGCTATAATTTAACTGCGCTGCTGCCTGAAAATGGTTTTAATGTTGCGCATGCTTTAATCGGTTCCGAAAGCACACTCGTAACCATCACCGAAGCCACGCTTAAATTACTCAACGAACCTAAAGCACGTTCATTATTGGTGTTGGGTTATGATAGTTTGCCCGATGCAGGTTATGCTGTACCATTTGTGATGAAGCATAAGCCAATTGGTTTGGAAGGTATTGATGATATGCTGCTTGATTTTATGAAGCGCAAAGGTTTGAATGTGGATGATATTCCGTTATTGCCTGATGGCAAAGCATGGTTAATGGTTGAGTTTGGCGGCAATTCAAAAGAAGATGCAGATGATCAGGCAAAAAAATTAATGGAAGATTATAAAAACGAAAAGAAGCAACCAACGATGAGTTTGTTTGATGACCCTGAACAGGAAAAAATGTTATGGGAAATTCGTGAATCAGGTTTAGGTGCAACTGCTTGGGTGCCCGGTGAGCCTAATGGTGGTCCTGGCTGGGAAGATTCTGCAGTACCTCCTGATAAAATGGGCGATTATTTAAAAGACCTCCGCGATTTATTTACAAAATATAAATTGTATCCGTCCATTTATGGGCACTTCGGACAAGGCTGTATTCACTGCCGTGTGGGTTTTGATTTTCTCACAGAAGACGGAATTAAAGCATATAAAAATTTTACGATTGAAGCTTCACATCTTGTTGTAAAATATGGCGGCTCTTTATCGGGAGAACATGGCGATGGTCAGGCACGTGGCGATTTGTTAGAAATAATGTATGGAGAAGAATTAGTAAATGCATTCAGAGAATTTAAACTGATATGGGACCCGGAATGGAAAATGAATCCGGGAAAAATTATTGATACCTATGGACAATTAAATGATTTACGTTTAGGTACTACTTACAATCCCCCCAATCTTAAAACACATTTTCAATTGCCTGCTGAGAAATACAGTTTTGCGCATGCAAGTAATTTATGTGTTGGTGTTGGCGAATGCCGCCGCCATGAACATGGTACAATGTGCCCGAGCTATATGGCGACACGCGAAGAAAAACACAGCACACGTGGTCGCAGCCGCATGTTGTTTGAAATGATGCAGGGCGATATTATAAAGGACGGATGGAAAAGCAAAGAAGTAAAAGAATCGCTCGATTTATGTTTATCGTGCAAAGGTTGCAAAGCAGATTGCCCGGTGAATGTTGACATGGCAACATACAAATCAGAATTTTTATCGCATTATTATGAAGGCAAATTGAGACCAACTTCTGCGTATGCATTTGGCTGGATTTATTGGTGGAGCAGGCTTGCATCAAAAGCGCCATTTATTGCCAACTTCTTTTTTCATACGCCTGTTATCAGCAATCTTGTAAAAGCATTTGCAGGCATTGAGCAAAAAAGAAAAATGCCGAGATATGCTGATGTAACTTTTAAAGAGTGGTTTTTTCAACGGAAAAAAATCAGAAATCAACAAATCAGAAATCAGAAATCTAAAGTGATTTTATGGGCTGATACATTCAACAATTATTTTTTACCTCAAACATTGGTTGCTGGTGTTGAAGTGTTGGAAGCTGCAGGTTTTGAAGTTATCGTTCCAAAAAAATCTATGTGTTGCGGAAGACCGTTGTATGATTTTGGAATGCTGAATACGGCAAAAAAATTATTGCTTGATATAATGCATAATTTAAAAGATGAAATACGCGATGGCGTTCCGGTTGTTGGATTAGAACCAAGTTGTGTATCGGTTTTCAGAGATGAGCTGCATAATTTATTTCCGCACAATGAGGAAGCAAAACGATTGCAGAAACAGGTTTTTACATTCGCAGAATTTTTAGAAAAGAAAGCGCCTGGTTTTAAAATTCCTCAATTAAAAACAAAAGCAGTTGTGCATGGTCATTGCCATCACAAAGCAATTATGAAAATTGATACAGATAAAAAGCTGCTTAAAAAAACAGGGCTTGATTTTGAAGTGTTGGATTCAGGTTGTTGCGGACTTGCCGGTGGTTTTGGTTATGAAAAAGGCGAGCACTACGATGTAAGTATTAAAGCAGGTGAAAGAGTGTTGTTACCTGCAGTGCGCAAAGCTGCTGATACAACTTTAATTGTTGCAGATGGTTTTAGTTGTCGTGAACAAATTGAACAGGAAACTAATCGCAAAGCATTACACTTAGCACAAGTTTTACAAATGGGTTTGCGTGAGAATAATCCATCAGTTTATATGCCCTTGCCTGAAAAAAAATATGTTGATGGAATGAAGTTGAAAGACTCCAATAAAAATAAAAAGTTGTTAATGGCTGCAGGAATTATTGGAATGGCTATTGCATCAGTTTATATCATCAGCAAAAAAATAAATTGAAATGAAATGGAAATTGAAAAAATATAAAAACGAACCAGCCTCATGGTTTGCGGAATTAGCTGGTGCACTTGGTAAAGGTTTAATGGCAGGTGCTGCAGGAACGTTAGCTATTACTTTATCGCAGATGATTGAAATGAAAATCACCAAACGTAAACCTTCTGATGCGCCTGCGGATGCGGCAGAAAAAGTTTTAGAAGTAAAACCGGAAACAGAAGATGACAAACAACAATTTTCTCAACAAATACATTGGGCTTATGGAACAAGCTGGGGAGTGCCAAGAGCAATTTTATCATTGATGGGATTAAAAGGGTTACCTGCAACAGCCATTCATTTTGCAACAATATATTCTACGGCATTAATAATGCCCGCTAAATTAAAAGTTGCGCCGCCGCTTAAAGAATGGAGCGTAAAAAAATTTGTAATTGATGCAATGCATCATGCGGTGTATGTAATTGCAGCAGGTTTGGTTTTTGATGCAATGAGTGATAATTAATGAATATTTATTCAGTTAAGATGGAAACAGATTTTCAAAATAAAACAGTTGTTATAACAGGCGCATCTGCAGGTTTAGGCAGAGCTATGGCACGTGAGTTTGCAAAGCATGGTGCAAACATTGGTTTAATTGCAAGAGGCATTGATGGTTTAAATGCTGCAAAAAAGGAAGTGGAAGATTTGGGCAGTGAAGCATTGATTGTTCCGGCAGATGTATCACATGCAAACGAAGTAGAAAATGCAGCAAGAAAAATTGAAGAACATTTTGGTAAGATTGATATTTGGATAAACAATGCAATGGTAAGTGTGTTTGCACCGTTTGAAAAAATTGAAGCGAAAGATTTTGAGCGTGTAACAGATGTAACATATCTCGGACAAGTGTATGGAACAGCAGCAGCATTAAAAAGAATGAAGCCTCGCAATAAAGGAACAATTATTCTTGTTGGTTCTGCATTGGCATACCGTGGCATTCCATTGCAATCTGCTTATTGCGGTGCAAAGCATGCAATTCATGGGTTCTTTGAATCGTTGCGAAGCGAGTTAATTCATGAAAAAAGCAAAATAAAATTATGCATGGTGCAATTGCCCGCTATGAACACAACGCAGTTTGAGTTTGTGAAAAGTTATCTTCCAAACAAACCTAAACCAATGGGAAAAATTTATGAACCGGAAGTTGCAGCAAGAGCAATAGTGGATGTTGCTAAAAATTTTGAACGCGAATTGTATGTAGGTTATCCAACAGTAAAAACAATTTTAGGAAATAAAGTTGCGCCTGGTTATTTAGATAAATATCTGGCAGAAACAGGATTTGATGGACAACAGACAGATGAACCTGAATCACCGGATAGAAAAGATAATTTGTATGAACCTCTGCCTGGTGATCATGGAGCAAGGGGAAACTTTGATGCAGATGCAACGAACACGAGTGTTGAAACATGGATTGCAACACATAAAAAAAGTTCGCTTGGTTTAGCTGCTGCATTAATTGCCAGTGTATGTACGTTGATTTTTTTAAACAATAAATAACTTATTATGTTATTAAGCTGTTTATATAAAAAAGCCTATTTGAGACGTCATTTCGACGAAGGAGAAATCTCCTGCAAATTAAACAGCTTCTATTTCATGAGATGTCTCGTTCCTCGACATGACGTTCATAAAGTAAAATTTTTTTCAATCAGTTCTGATTTTCAAAATCAAAATCAAATAAGAAATACATAAAATGAAATTCAAATTACTCAATGCCGATAAACAAAAAACTTTCGCCGTTATTTTAGAAAGTGGTGATGAAGTAATGGAGTGCATTCAATCTTTTGCTAAACAACAAAATTTAAAAGCCTCACAGTTTAATGCTATTGGCGCATTTAGTAAGGCAACTTTAGGTTTTTTCGATTTTGAAATTAAAGACTATAAAAAAATTGAAATAGATGAACAGGTTGAAGTATTAAATGTCGCCGGCGATATTTCTTTATACAATAACGAAATAAAAATTCATGCGCATGTAGTGCTTGGTAAAAAAGATGGTGCAGCATGTGGCGGTCATTTATTAAAAGCAATTGTTCATCCAACTTTAGAAATTATATTAATTGAATCTCCATCGTATTTAGAAAGATACATGGACAAAGATTCGCATATTCCGCTTATAAAAATTTAATGTTACATGCAACGTAAAGATGCGCCAGGCGCACCCGGTGTTAAAGCGAATTGGACAGCAGCTGCAAAAGATGGAGAAGGTAAAGCATTAAGCGCAAACTCTTCGGTAAGCTTTACAATTGGTGATGGCGTATTAAACGAAATTTATTTTCCAAGAGAAGATGTTGCCTGTGTAAAAGACATGGAATTTATTGTAACGGATGGTGAAAATTTTTTTTCGGAGGAAAAGCGCAACACACAGCATAGCATAAAAACAATAAAACCAGGCGTGCCGCTGTATCAAATCGTTAATACATGCGTCAATAAAAAATATCAAATTAAAAAAGAAATTCTTTGCGACCCGCTCAGGCAAACTGTTCTTCAAAACATTACTTTCAGCAAAGCAAAAAATGTAAAAAAACTTGACGTGTATGCGTTGCTCTCGCCGCATTTAAATGATAAAGGCGATAATAATTCCGGCTGGATTGGTGAGTATAAAGGCATACCTATGTTGTTTGCGCAAAACGAAGGTTTATATCTTGCTATGGCTTGCTCTGCAAAATGGCTTAAACGTTCGGTAGGATTTACAGGTGCATCTGATGGCTGGAAGGATTTGCATCAACATAAAAAAATGGAGTGGCAATACACACATGCAAACAATGGCAACATTGCATTAACGGGTGAAATAGATATATCATCAACAAATATTTTTTTGCTCGCAATAAGTTTTGGAAGAAATCCTGCAGAAGCTGCAAACCATGCGGTTGCAAGTATGCTGGATGGTTTTGAAAGCGCAAAAAAATTTTACATAAAAAGCTGGCAGGTATGGTTAAAAGGATTGCATAATCTGAAAGGAAAAATTTTTAAAGAGAGTGCGAGTGTATTGCGTGTGAATGAAGCAAAATCTTTTCCCGGAGGAATTATTGCGAGTTCATCAATACCCTGGGGCAAGATAAAAGGTGATGATGAAAATGCAGGTTATCATGTAATATGGCCAAGAGATTTGGTTGAATCAGCAGGAGGTTTTCTTGCACTAAAAACGTATGATGATGCACTGCGTGTTTTAAATTATTTAATCAGCACACAAGAAGATGATGGAAGCTGGCTGCAAAATATGTGGCTTGAAGGAACGCCGCATTGGAAGGGAATACAATTGGATCAAACTGCACTTCCGCTTTTATTAATTGAAAAATGTTACGCCTGTAAAATAATTGACAAAAAAAGAATGAGCAGGTATTGGCCTGCTATAAAAAATGCCATCGGTTATTTACTTATTAACGGACCGTACACGCAAGAAGACAGGTGGGAAAGAGATAAAGGTTATACAGCTTTTACACTTGCTGTCGAAATTGCAGCACTACTGGCGGCTGCAGATATTGCAGAAGAAAATAATGAAAAAGATTTGGCAATATATTGCAGGGAAATTGCTGATTACTGGAATGATAATATTGAAAACTGGATATATGCAACCGGCACTTCGCTGGCGAAAAAATATAATGTAGATGGATATTATTTTCGCATCAATCCTTATACAGATATTCCGGCTTCACAATTAAAAGACAAATATATTCATCTCACTAACCGCGATAAAGAAGATGGGAGAGTGTTAGTGAATGAAGTGATTTGTGTTGATGTACTTGCATTGGTTAGATTTGGTTTACGCGCACCCGATGATCCCAAAATTTTAAACACAATTAAGCTGATTGATGCAACACTTAAAGTAGAAACACCTTTCGGCGATTGCTGGCATCGTTATACAAAAGATGGATATGGTGAAGATGAACATGGAAATCCTTACAACGGCAAAGGTATTGGACGTGCATGGCCTTTGCTTACGGGCGAAAGAGCGCATTATGAAATTGCTGCCGGAAATTTAAATGAAGCGAAAAAATTAATGAAGGCAATGGAAGCATTTGCCAATAACGGTTTATTGCCGGAGCAGGTTTGGGATACAGATGATATACCCGAAAAAAAATTATTTTTTGGCAGACCTTCCGGTTCTGCAATGCCATTAACATGGGCACATGCAGAATACATAAAGCTTTGCGCATCTGTAAAAGAGAAAAAAGTTTTTGATATGCCGCATCAAACACAGGAGCGTTACATAAAACAAAAAACTTCTGCTATCTTTGAGCCCTGGCGTTTTGAAAATCAGCGAAAAACTATATCATCAAAAAAAGCTCTGCGCATAGAAATAATGGAAGATGCCATAGTACATTGGACGCAGGATAACTGGAAAACAACATATCAAACCCGCACAAAAGATACAGGTATCAATATTTTTGTTGCTGATATATCTACACAAAATACAAAAGGCAGTAAAATAGAATTTACTTTTTTCTGGATAAAACCCAATCGCTGGGAAAATAAAAATTTCGCTGTTGCAATAGAGTAGTTCTTTGATTAAATCATTTTTAAAATAACCACCTGTTTAAGCAGGTTTGGTTTTTGATAATTAAACATTAATAATAAATTTATTTTTATGAGACGACCTGAAAATGTTCCGCTGTTTACAAAAGCTTTATTATCCTGTGTTCTTACAGGATTTGCTGCTTCAATTGCAAACGGATTGTATAGTATCTTGTTCAGAGGCATTACACATTACATGCCTGCTATAGAATTTAATTTTCTTTCCATTCCTTTAACAACGATGGTTGTATTTATAGTTTTAGGTGTACTATTTTTTGTGTTTGTTAAATATTTCAACAGAACGGCATTTTATATTACCCTGTTTATTTTGATGGTTGCATTTATTGCTATTACTACTTTATTGCATTCTGATAAAAGTGAAGCTCCGCTTTATGGCAATCACGGTTTAATTGCAGGTTTTGTACTTATAAACGGCATTCTTGGGTTAACACTCTTGCCTTATTTATATAATCATCCAAGAAAATTTATATAAGTTTTCTAACCTAAATACCCTTTATGATTTCAATGATTGTTTTTGCCTTTGTAGGATTTATGATTTTGGTTTTTATTATTGCCTGGCTGGTACATAGAAAAAAATTAAGAGATAAAGCAGCCAATAAGCAATAA
>JAICKT010000359.1 GCA_025927795.1 Parafilimonas sp.
AACATTGATACAACCAATGTTGCAGCAGTAACACCTGATACAAATACTGTTGCAGCAGTAACAACAATTGATACATCAAATCAAACTACAACGCAAGCAGACAAAAGCATTGGTTCTGCTACTGATTCAGTTGCACAATTGCAAAAAATATCAGAAACAAAACTTGATACAGGAACTAATATGGTTTTTGTTGATAAGGCTGCAGCCGACACAATAAAAGTTTTTGTTCCAAATAATGATACAAGTATGAATAATACTTCAGTTAATATAACATCAGATAGTGCGATAAACCAACCATCTGTAACTGAAGCATCAAATCTGCCGGCTGCGCAACCTGATAATAATCTCCCTAAAACAGATTCAACAACAACAGCATTAAATGAATCATCATTACAAACAACAGATACAACAACGCATGCAGCAAGTAATCCTTTTTATAAACCATCAGAGCAAAACACAAGTACTGGTGTGCCGGCAAATACAAATGCAAATGTGGCTAATGCGAATACATCGGTTGAAAATGAAAATTTAAATAAACCAAAAGCAACAAATGCTGTAAATGAACTTTGCATAAAAATGATTTCTGATGACGATCTTGATAAGATTAAGAGAAAAATGTTTGTACAGAGTAATGATAATGCTATGGTGCAAACTGCGGTTAAATATTTAGGCAATAAATGCCTTACAACAGACCAGGTAAAAACTTTAGGAAATATTTTTTCAAGCGATGACGGGCGCTACAGTTTATATGATGCTCTATATAAAAATGTGTATGACTATGGTAATTATGCAAGCCTTGAAAGCCAGATTATAGACCCATATTACAAACGCCGTTTTGAAGCAATGCTGCGATAAATTTCAAGCTGTGAGCAGCGAGCCATGAGCTCAAAGCTTAAAGCTCAAAGCTTTTTTTATGCCACGCTATTTTATGGAAGTTGCTTATTTGGGAACGAGGTACAGTGGTTTCCAGGTGCAGCAAAATGCGAATACAATACAGGCAGAGATACAGCGTGCATTAAAAGTTTTTTACAGAAAAGATTTTGAATTAACCGGCTCATCACGCACAGATGCTGGTGTACATGCATTACAAAATTTTTTTCATTTTGATTGTGACTTTCTGATTAATAAAGCAGTTTTATATAACCTGAATGCTTTACTAAATCATGACATTGTTATAAAAAATATTTCTGAAACAAAGCCTGATGCGCATTGCCGTTTTGATGCAACATCAAGAACATATCATTATCACATACACCGAAACAAAAATCCTTTTTTATTTGAAACCTCTTATTATTATCCGTTTATTTTAAACACAGATCTGCTGCATCAATACGCATCGCTGATTAAACAAGTTGAAAACTTTGCCGCTTTTTCAAAACGTAAAACGCAAGTCAATCATTTCTTGTGCAACATTCAACATTCATCATGGTTAATTGAAAATAATTACTGGAGGTATGAAATAAAAGCAAATCGTTTTTTACGCGGTATGGTAAAAGCATTAACAGGCACAATGCTCAGGCTCGCAAAAAATAATGCTGATATTTCAGAATTTGAAAAAATTATTGAATCGAAAGATTGCAAACAGGCAGATTTTTCACCGCCATCAAAAGGCTTATTTCTTATAGAAATAAAATTCAAATCAAACACTTTTATACAAGCTAACGCATCCGTTTAATCTATATCCACATAAGCCAGTTTTAAATCTGTTAGCTTTCAATCAGGTACTTTTAAGCGTTTCCCAAATAAGAGGATTAAAGTCTCTTAAATAAGAAAGCAGTATCCATTTTCCTAATTTGAAATTCATTATCTATGAAAACCAACCGCACCTGGGTGTGTTTGAGTTTTATTGTAATTATATTTTCTTTTTTTGCAACACCTTCTTTCGGGCAATTAAAGGCGCAGTTTACTTCTAATATTCAGAGTGGCTGTTCACCTTTAATTGTAGCTTTCGAAGATCAATCTACAGGCAATCCAACAAGCTGGAAATGGAATTTGGGCAATGGCACTTCTGCAACGCAACAAAACCCTATAACTACTTATTTTAATCCCGGTACTTATGCTGTTAAACTTACTGTACAGAATAGTTCAGGCGCAGATTCTATAATAGAAACTACTTATGTAACAGTATATGCAAATCCGCAGTCTATTTTTAATGCGGCACCACTGCAGGGATGTTTTCCTTTAAAAGTAAACTTCTCAAATAGCAGTAAAGCAGGTTCAGGAACGATTACTGATTATTTGTGGGACTATGGTGATGGTAACTTTTCGACTGACGCAAAATCTGATCATACCTATATTTCATCAGGCACTTTTGATGTTACATTAAAAATTACTAACAGCTATGGCTGTACAAACACGCTAACAAAAAGTGATTTTGTACATATAAATGATGGAGTAAATGCAGACTTTTCGCTGACGTCTTTAAACGTTTGCAAAAAACCTGCAACAGCAGTCTTCGAAAATAATAGTGAAGGTTCCGGAACAATAAATTATATATGGAATTTTGGTGATGGTAATACAAATACTTCAAAAGATGCTACACACAATTACACTTCTTCTGGCACTTACAATGTTATATTAACCGCGGAATCAGCAGGCGGATGCTCAGACACCGCTTCAATGAATGTAGTAATTGCAATTCCATCTTCTTCTTTTAGTAATACCACTGCAACATGTTCTAATCAGTCTATAGCTTTTACCAATACTTCTGTGCCAACACCTGTTTCTAATACATGGTATTTTGGAGATGGTACTTCATCGAACGACCTGAACTCAAATAAAACCTATACCAAAATAGGCACTTATACAGTTAAGCTGGTAAATGTATTTTCTGCAAACTGTTCAGATTCCGTTACAAAAACAATTACAATTGCTCCAGGTCCATCACCATCATTTAAAGCAGATGATACATCAAAATGCATTACGCCTTTTATTGTAAACTTTTCGAATAATACAACTGGTAATGCCATAAAATACGTATGGGATTTTGGCGATGGCGATACTTCTCATCAGATAAATCCTGCGCATGTTTATACGCAAAACGGTTCTTATGCTGTTACACTTACTGCAATAAATGTTAATGGTTGTGAAAATGTTTTTGTAAAAGAGAATTACATCAATATACAACCTATAAAAATTACACATATAGTAAATCTACCTGATAGCGGATGTTTACCATTTATTATTAAACCAACGCTTACAATTAATATAAATACACCTATAAAAACTTATAGTTGGGATTTTGGTGATGGTGGAACTTCAACAAGTGCAACACCTGAACATACTTATATAAAAGAAGGAATTTATGCTGTGAAGGTTTCGATTGAAACGGAAGATGGTTGTACAACTACCTATACGCTTAAAAATGCAGTGTTTGCAGGGCACAAACCCAAAGCAGATTTTATTGGGCAATTTGATACAGCATGTGCTAATACCAGCGTGCGTTTTACAAGCACTTCTACCAATGGCCCAATTACTTTTTTACAATGGGATTATACAGAAATAAGAGATTCAGTAACAGGGCATTCATTTTTTTTAGATCCAAAAGACACAGGTTATCGCCCCTTAACGCTGGTTGCATTTAACTATGGATGTACTGATACTATAAAAAAACTTAATGTTGTGTATGCCTTGCCGCCAATGGCAGGTATGGAAGTAAAACTTAACTGTAATAATAAAAGCCTTGTAAATTTTATTGATACATCTATTCTTGATGTTGAACATACATGGGATTTTGGTGACGGCACAACTAACATTGAAAAAAATCCTGCACATTTATATACTTCTCCCGGAACGTATACAATAAATTTATACACACAGAATAAAACTTGCAAAGACACTGCAACAACTACAATTCATGTTATTAATGAACAGGGAACAATGTCTTTAGCAAGTAATGTTTATTGCAGGGGAAATGTAATGACGGCAGATATAAGCGGCATCAATCCTGATAACATAAAAAACACTAAATGGAATTTTGGTGATGGTACTATTATAACAGTAAATGGCGCCACAAAAGCAACACATACTTACCTGCTTACTGGCAAGTTTAAGATTACCGCTACAATGACTGACTTAAATAACTGTCAGTATTTTTATACCTCAACCGATTCTATTACAGTTTATGGGCCGCTTGCTAATTTTGTAAGTACACAATCCCATATATGCCAGAATAGTACTGTATTTTTTAATGATAAATCTCAGGATGATGATATTCATAACATAGTTAAATGGACGTGGGATTATGGTGATTCTATGAATGCTGAGTATCATAGTTCACAAGTTTTTTCGCATACATATTCTGATACAGGATATTTTACGCCGCAGTTAGTTGTTACCGATAATTATGGCTGCAGTGATACCGCACATAGAACAAGGTATGTTTATGTTTCACATCCAGTTGCTTCGTTTTTAATATCAGATTCAATTATATGTCCTGGTTCGCATGCTACTTTTAAAAATACATCAAACGGAAATGATTTAGAATACGTCTGGAAATTTGGTGATGGCATACAATCAACTCTGGAGAACCCTTCTCACAATTATAAAAATTCAGGAACTTATTTACCATCGTTAACTATATATGATATTA
>JAICKT010000510.1 GCA_025927795.1 Parafilimonas sp.
ATTTATTTGTATTCAAAAGAAAGAGCGCAGGCAATTTGGTTTTGCGGTTTACTCATTGGTTATTGGCTGTTATTAAAATTTACATCAGCGCCAGGTTTTGCACCAGGCAATTTAACAATGGAAGGAAATTTTGCATCGTACATTGATCGCTCTGTTTTACCTGGCAGGCTTTATCTCGGCATTCACGATCCCGAAGGTTTAACATCAACTATTCCTGCAATTGGTACAGGATTGCTTGGAATTATGACTGGAAATTTTTTAAAGAACAATGCAAAAATCAACGGCGCAAAAAAATCATTATACATGTTTGTAGCAGGCATTATTTTTCTTGGTCTTGCACAACTATGGAACCTTGATTTTCCCATCAACAAAAATTTATGGACAAGTTCTTTTGTGCTGAATGTTGGTGGTTATAGTTTGATCTTACTTTCTATTTTCTATTATATAATAGATGTAAAAGGTTATAGAAACTGGGCATTCTTTTTCCGCGTGATTGGAATGAATTCAATACTCATTTACATGTCCGGTCGTTTTATCAATTGGGAGTACAGCACTGATGCTTTCTTTGGATGGCTCGGTCAACTCTTTAGTAATCCATGGAATGCTGTAATCATGTCTGTTTGTTTCGTATTTGTAAAATGGCTGTTTTTATATTTCATGTATAAAAAGAAAATCTTTTTAAGAGTGTAGCCTCATTAATGCGTATCCTATTTTTTCATTGTTTTTAAATATCCCGTATAAGAAATAGGTTGCCTGTTAATGCTTGTTACCTGCAAATAAGCATTTCCATTATTGTATACTGTAAGCACAAATGTTCCTGCATTTGTTTTATCTTTTATGTTAATAGTTATTTGATAGCTTCCTTTTTTCTTGGGCACTATGTTATAATCAAAATTGGTGGAAGTAAAATCATAGCCGGCATCTTCAGAATTGATGGGCGCTGTATAAGCTCTTCCAAAATAAGGCAATGAAGAAATGAGCGAATCGCCTGAAACACGCAAAAAATATTCTGATGTTAAATATTTTTGCCCGCCGCGCTGAGGATTCATTCTTTCCGCTTTAAATGTAAAATGCTTACTGTTTACAAGACTATCTACTTGTGCTGTTGTTAAATTTTGCGCCTTTGCATTATTTAAAAATAATGTAGCGAAAACTGTAATGATTAATATGCGTATCATGGTTATTTTAGTTTTTTTGAACAAGGATTAGACCAGTTAGCAGCGCAATATTTTAATTGCATTATCAAAACAGTTTGTGAAAATTCAACTGGAAACCGAAAACCGTAAACTGTAAACGCTGAATTATCTTTGCCGAAATTTTTTAACGATGAATTTTGGTTATTTCTCTTATCCAATGCCGGCGAACGAACCAGTTTTAAATTATGCGCCGGGCTCCGCAGAAAGAAAACAATTAAAAAAAGTTTTATCAGAATTAAAAGGGCAGCAAACAGATGTGCCAATGTTTATTGGTGGTGAAGAAGTGCGCACAGGAAAAAAGATTGAAATACATCCGCCGCATGAAATTGCACACACGTTGGGATATTATCATGAAGGAAATTCGGAACACATACATAAAGCAATTGATGCTGCATTAAGTGCGAAAGAAGTGTGGGCAAATATGCCATGGGAAGAACGTGCGCATATTTTTTTAAAGGCTGCAGATTTAATGGCAGGAAAGTACCGATACCACATGAATGCAACCACTATGCTTGGTCAAAGTAAAAATCCCTACCAGGCTGAGATTGACAGCGCTTGTGAACTGATAGATTTTCTGCGGTTCAATGTGCATTTTTTAAGCGAGATATATAAAACACAACCCAACAATGCGCCGGGCATGCATAACCGTTTAGAGTTTCGACCACTTGAAGGATTTGTGTTGGCAATAACTCCGTTTAATTTCACTGCTATTGGTGGCAATCTTCCAGCAAGCGCAGCCATGTGCGGTAATGTTGTTGTATGGAAACCCGCACACACACAAATTTTTGCAGCGCAAATGTTCATGCGCATTTTAAAAGAAGCAGGTTTGCCCGATGGCGTTATCAACCTAATTTATGTAAGCGGAAAAGAGCTTGGCAAAATTTGTTTTTCACACAGAGATTTTGCAGGTATTCATTTTACCGGCAGTACCGGCGTGTTTAATAATATTTGGAAAACGATTGGTGAAAATGTTGGCAACTACAAATCTTATCCAAGAATTGTTGGTGAAACCGGCGGTAAAGATTTCGTGCTCGTACATAAATCTGCTGATGTGGATGTAACGGTTACAGCTTTAGCAAGAGGAGCGTTTGAATTCCAGGGACAAAAATGTTCTGCTGCTTCCCGTGCATATTTGCCTTCTAACATTGCAAATCAAATAAAAGAAAAACTTATTGCTGAAATTAAAACGATGAAGATGGGCACTGTTGAAGATTTCAGCAATTTTATAAATGCTGTTATTGATGAAACATCATTCAATAAAATAACATCTTACATAGAAAACGCGAAGAAAGATGCAAATGCAGAGATTATTGTTGGCGGCAATCATGATAAATCAAAAGGATATTTTATTGAGCCAACAGTAATAGAAGCAAAAGACCCAAACTATGTTTCTCTATGCGAAGAGATTTTTGGTCCAGTACTTACGATTTATGTGTACGATGAAAATAAGTTTGAAGAAACAATTTCACTTGTTGATAAAACTTCGCCGTATGCATTAACCGGAAGCATTATTGCGCAAGACAGAAATGCCATTGCATTGGCAACAGATAAATTAAGAAACGCTGCAGGTAATTTTTAAATCAATGATAAACCAACCGGTGCTGTTGTTGGTCAGCAACCATTTGGTGGCGCAAGAGCCAGTGGTACAAATGATAAAGCCGGAAGTATTTTAAATTTATATCGTTGGTTA
>JAICKT010000437.1 GCA_025927795.1 Parafilimonas sp.
GGGTTTGTTGAATTCGACCATAACATCAATGTCGCTGTCAGGCAGCGCTTCATTACGGCTATAAGAGCCAAATAAAGCCAATGTTTTTACTGCATATTTTTTTTCAAGTTGTGGCTTTGCAGAACGTAATGCTGATAATATTTCTGTTTGTGTATGCACAGTACAAAACTACAAAAACAATAGTTGTATAAATTCTGAATGATAACTTAGACCTATGGCAGATGTGCATGATACAGCAACGCGACCTCATCCTCCCGTCCTTTTGTTATGTGTTAATGTCTTCAATTTGTATTCGCGAATGCTACGCATTTCCAAAGGAGAAGGAAGCTACCTTGTATTTTAAATGACAGATGTACGTACAAACGGCCAACATAGTTTTAACATGTCTTAATTAAAAATAAGAATACAAAACGTGAAATATAATCAGAGATTACGCCTCGGAGGGGATTAATATGTAGCGCATTGAGAATAATTCTTCCGCTGTATGCTTATGTCAGGATATTATTTTCGATATGTCGTGCATATAATTCGCTCCAACAGGCAGCGTTGTTTTATTCACCCAGATATTATTTTTCTCAATGCGGGTGATATGTTTTTTTGCAACGATATAAGAACGGTGAATGCGTACAAATAAAGATGCAGGTAATAAAGTTTCTGTTTCACTCATCGTTAATCTTGACGTGATCTTTTTATCTGCTAATACAAAATCGATATAGTTTCCGTTACTCTCTGCATATAAAATATCATTTAATTCAACACGCACTTGCTCATAACCGCTTTTAATAAACACAGATGACGAAGAAGCGTCATTGTGTTTGTTTCTGAGTTCATATTGCTCCAGCGCTTTATTGCATGCTTTTAAAAAACGCGATAATGAAAATGGTTTCAATAAATAATCTATTGCGTCCAGTTCAAAACTTTGAACAGCATGCTCACTGTAAGCAGTTGTGAATATAACCATCGGCGGATTGGGTATTGATCTCAAAAAATCTATACCGGATATATCCGGCATTTTTATGTCGAGAAACAAAAGATCAATTTTTTCTTTGCGTAAAAAATCTATCGCTTCAAAAGCATTGGTAAAGCTTGCCTTCAAATGAATGAAGGGAATTTTTGCAGAAAGATTTTTTATCACATCCAGTGCAACCGGTTCATCATCTATCGCAATTGCTGCAAGCATTACTTTATTTTTTTAGCATACTTTGTTATGCCCATCTGCAAAATACGCATACCATTTATTTTTCCGTTATTGTCAATGTCTAATGTTACTTCAAGCTCGTCATCGTGTGCATCAAAAAAATGCGTATTGTCTGTGGCAAGCAATACAGATGTTGGTCCCGCATGACCATCTCTTGAAGGCTGAGCAATCAATGTTCCGTTATTTATGCTTACATCAATAGTAAGATTAATTTCATCAATAGTATATGTGCCTGTATATTTTTCAAGAATTTTTTCATCAACGTTAACAGGTATTCTTTTCTTTGGAATAGTGTAAGGCCGATGATAAAGTACAGCAAGCAATTTATCTGTTATATGCATCAGTTCAGTTGTTGACCCGTTTTTATTACTCAGCAGTACAATACAAATATCATCTTGCGGAATGCAGGCGAAATTGCTGCCAAAGCCTGAAATAGCCCCGCTGTGTGAAATCATTTTTCTTCCGTTTACAGAATCAATTTGCCAGCCAAAACCATAGTTGTGTAATGCAGAGGCAGTAGTTGCTTTATTAAATGAAGAGGCAGTTATTATTTTGTTTTCGCGCAAACCATTATACCATTTATACATGTTTGTAACGGTTGAATAAATGGCACCTGCACCAAAAGGAACGGTTGAATCCGTAATGGGTGAAAGTTGTTGCACACTATCATTTAATACATCGTAACCAACTGCTTTTTCACTACTGTTTAAATGTGCAAAATCAAACCCGCTGTTATGCATTTGCAATGGTTCAAAAATATATTTTCTAACTGCGTTCCAATAACTCATGCCACTTGTTTTTTGAATAATATAGCCAAGCACAACATAACCCGAATTGCTGTAATGCCAGTTAGTGCCCGGCGCAAAATCTGGTTTTAATGTTTTAAGATACGGTATCATTCTTTGCTCATCGGTTTCATTAATTGCGGTGTCTTCTTCCGTAAAGTTTCTTATGCCTGATGTATGATTAAGCAACTCTTCAATGGTAATACTGTCACCATACGGAAAGCCTTTATAATATTTACTCAGCTTGTCATTCAACGACATTTTATTCAGTTCGATCAATTTTAAAACAACTGTTGCCGTAAACTGTTTTGTTATGGAAGCAATTTGAAAAATTGTATTGCTGTCATTCGATTTTTTATCAGCAACATTTTTAAAACCATAGCCTTTTTCCAACAAAATATTTCCATGTTGCGCAATTAAAACCGAACCATTGAATTTATTCGTGTTTGCATAAGCAGTTATTAATTCATTTAATTTTTCTGCAGTTGAATCTTGCGCTGTTAAAAATTTTGAAGTGGCAAGAATTAAGAACAATACAAATATTTTTTTCATGTTGTAGTTATGTACACTTTTTATAATTGGTTTTCTCCCCTTTAGGGGTTGGGGTTTATGGTTGTATGGCAAGCTGAACAAAAAATTCTTTTCCGTCACCATTCACAGAAGCCTGGAATCTTCCAGGGTAAATAAGCTTTAATCTTTCCATTACGTTTTTTAAACCAATACCTGATCTTTCTTTTTCAGCGTCGCTGTTATTTTTTTCGTGCATGCTGTTGCGCACTTCAAACACAATATCAGTTGCAGTGCATTCAAGGTTAATTTTTATCCATGATCTTTCTTGTAAACTAATGCCATGTTTAAATGCATTCTCCACCAAAGGAATTAACAGCATCGGTGCCATTGTATGATTGCAGTTTTGTTGTGTGATGTGGTCTTCAATAACAATATCAGGCGAAGATTGCGTACGTAGTTTTTGTAAAGCGATATAATTTTCCAGGTATTCAATTTCTTTGTGCATGTCAATAAAGGCAAGATTGTTTTCATGCAGCATAAAGCGCATCATGTCACCCAGCATTTGAATACCTTCCGCTGTTCTTGCTGCGTTTTCCTGCAGTGCTGTCCCGTACAAAGTGTTTAATGTATTAAATAAAAAATGCGGGTTAATCTGTGAACGCAAAAACTGCAAATCAGTTTTCGATCTTACTAATTCCTTTTCAACTACACGCAACTGCAGTATTTTATCTTCATAAGTTTTATAATACCACCAGGTGATTGGGGTTACAATACATAATTGCACTGCCCAGCTATATAAAAAAGCTATCACCATTCCTTCATGCACAAACACGACCAGTGGAAACGCATATATAAACGAAGTGCTTAATAAGCGTATCAATACAGGTTTACTGAAAAAAGGTTTATCACCTTTTAATGGGAACAACCAATACACATTGCTGATAAACATAGCAAATATGGCGGGTATTACCAGCAGGTAGCTTACAAAAAATTCATGTTCATGAATAATGCTGAATGAAGCTAA
>JAICKT010000310.1 GCA_025927795.1 Parafilimonas sp.
AATAAATATATTTTGAATGAAACTGCTGTGAAAGCTATGGGTTTAAAACCTCCTTATATCGGAACAAAAATTGGCTATGGGAATGCTGATGGAGAAATATTAGGTGTAATAAAAGATTTTAATTTCAAATCACTGAAAGACCCTGTTGCGCCTTTGATAATAAGAACGTCTGGATTGAAAAACATTTTATATGTACGCACAACAGGTGCTGGCGCACAGGCAGCCATCAAAGCCGTAGAATCACAGTATAAAAAATATGCAAGCAACGCACCTTTCTCTTACGATTTTCTTGATAAAACTTTCGAATCGCATTATCAATCGCAACAGCGTACAGGCACTCTGTTTACAACTTTTGCAGCGATAGCTATTTTTATTTCCTGTCTTGGTTTGTTTGGATTAGCCACTTATACGGCGCAGGTAAAAACCAAAGAAATCGGCATCAGGAAAGTGCTTGGTGCAAGTGTTGGCAGCGTTATACAATTGATTAGTAAAGATTTTTTGAAGTTGGTAATTATAGCGACTGTAATTGCAACGCCGTTGGCTTATTGGGCAATGAACAAATGGCTGCAGGATTTTGCTTACCGGATAAATATATCATGGTGGATGTTTGCTGTAGCGGGATTATTGGTGATATTGATTACACTACTTACAATCAGTTTCCAGGCAATAAAAGCAGCTATTACCAACCCCGTGAAGAGTTTGAGAACGGAGTAAATCGATTAACGGTCAACAGTCGACGGTCAACTGTAAATCATAGATCAGAAATCAACTTTTATGTTTAAAAATTATTTTAAAACCGCATTCAGAAATTTAGTTCGCAACAAGAACTATACAATCATCAACATTTCCGGTTTGGCAATCGGCATTGCTGTTTGCATGATGATATTTATCATTATACAATTTCAAACAAGCTTCGATGATTTTCATAAAAACAAGGATAACATTTATCGTGTGCTTACTGAATATCATCACAGTGATTCAAAAGATGTTTTTGATGGAAAAGGCGTTCCGTATGGAATGCTTGAGGGAATGAAAACAACTTTTCCGCAGATAAAACAAATTGCACCTTTCTTGGCTGATTATAATAGCCAAATTGTTGTGTTGAACAGCAACAATGAAACAGATAAAAAATTTAAAGAAGAAAAAGGCTTGTATTACACCACGCCATCATTCTTTAAAATATTCAATTTCCCGTTGTTGGCAGGTTCTTATGAAAGCTTAAAAGATCCAAACAATGTTATTGTGTCAAAAGAAACAGCAGAAAAATATTTTGGCAACTGGAACAATGCATTAGGCAAAACGCTTAAGATAAACAATACAGATGTAGCAAAAGTTACGGGTGTTCTTGTCTCGATACCTGCCAATACAGATTTTCAAATTAAACTCGCAGTTTCTTATGGCACCGGGGCAACAAAAAATTTGATGCATTCTATAAACTATGATGGAACAAATGGAGATTTCGGTTGTTATATTTTGTTGTCACAAAATGTTTCAGCATCAACATTTGATAAACAATTAAGAGCTTATTCAAAAAAAGTAAAATCACCTGATAATAAAGATGAGCAAACAATTCAGCCTTTAAAAGATATTCATTTTGATACACAAACCGGCGACTTTAGTAATAAAACTATCAGCGAAAAAATGATTAGTATTTTATGGCTGATAGCTGCATTTATTCTTTTGATTGCCTGTGTGAACTTTATTAATCTTTCAACTGCACAAGCTGTTAACCGTGCAAAAGAAGTGGGTGTTAGAAAAGTATTAGGCAGCAATAAATGGCAACTGCAATTGCAATTTCTTACTGAAACATTTTTAATAGTGCTTTCATCAATTATACTGTCATTAATTATTACATGGGTGGCGTTGCCGTTTGTTGGAAATATATTGGAGCTTTCTCTAAAAATAAATGCGGCAAATGCTTTATCTATTTTAATGTTTCTTGCGATTACTTGCGTTACAGTTACATTGCTTGCAGGCTTTTATCCGTCGCTTGTACTTTCTGCATTCAATCCTATCAACGCTTTAAAAAGTAAACTCACTGCTAAAAGCACAAAAGGCATTTCACTGCGGAAAGGTTTGGTTGTATTTCAATTCATCATTGCACAAACATTAATTATAGGTACATTGATTATTGTGAAGCAGATGAGTTTTTTTACCAATCAGCCTCTCGGTTTTGATAAAGATGCAATTGTAAATGTTCCGTTGCCCACAGACAGCATCAGCAATACAAAACTTAATTATCTAAAGCAACAATTACAAACTATCAATGGAATTCAGGCAGTAAGTTTTAATTCAAACACACCTATAACAGATAATGAAGATAACTGGACAATGCCTGCTTTTAATAATGCTGCAAAACAAGTTGATTTTTGGTCAATAATTAAAGCTGCCGACAATGATTATGTTCCCGTTTATAAACTGCCCTTGGTTGCAGGCAGAAACGTAGAACCATCAGATACAATGAAAGAATATTTGGTGAATGAAATGTTCATGCACAACCTGCATATTAATAATCCAAACGATATACTGGGTAAAGAATTAAGTTTTGGAAATACAAAAGGATCAATAGTCGGCGTACTTAAAAATTTTAATACACGATCTTTCAGAGATAGCCTTGCGCCGTTAATTATAACAACATTGCGAACAAATTATAACGAGGCTTCTGTAAAGCTTGCTGCAAAAGATGTAAAGCCTGTAATGGCTTCTATTGAAAAATCATGGAACACTACTTATCCTGATTTTGTATTTGAATATAAATTCTTAGATGAGAAAGTAGCCGACTTTTATAAGCAGGAAAATCAATTGGCATATTTATATAAAATCTTCGCAGGCATCGCTATATTTCTTAGTTGCCTTGGTTTGTATGGATTAGCATCATTCATGGCGGTACAACGCATTAAAGAAGTTGGTATAAGAAAAGTATTGGGCGCATCTGCATCAAACATCGTTTATTTATTTTCAAAAGAGTTTGTATCGCTTATCATTATTGCATTCGCTATTGCAACACCACTTGCATGGTATTTTATGAACAAGTGGCTTGAAAATTTTGCATACAGAATTAAGTTAAGCTGGTGGTTGTTTTTGATTGGTGGAATTGTATCCATCATCATTGCATTAATTAGTGTAAGTTTCCAGGCAATAAAAGCAGCAATAGCAAACCCGGTAAAGAGTTTGAGAACGGAATGAGAAATGTGAATGGTGAATGGTGAATAAGTAAATCATGAAAATCTTTTAATCATATAAATCGTGGTCTATGTTTAAAAATTATTTCAAAATCGCTTTTAGAAATCTGCTGAAGAATAAAACTTCTTCCATTATAAATATTGGTGGACTGGCGATAGGAATGGCAGTGGCATTAATGATTGGTTTATGGATATTTGATGAGCTTTCGTTTAATACATATCATGAGAATTATAATAGCATTGCCAAATTAAAATCAACACAGCATTACAGTGATGGTATATATACAATTGAATCACATCCGATGCCGTTAGGAACAATGCTTCGTTCATCTTTTAGTGATGATTTCAAGTATGTGGTAATGTCTGTAACAGAGCAACACACGCTTTCATCAAGTGATGAAAATTTTATTGAGACAGGCAATTATATGCAACCGGAAGCTCCGGATATGCTCACTTTGAAAATGCTCAATGGAACACGTGCAGGTCTTAAAGAACTAAATTCTATAATGCTCTCTGCTTCTCTCGCTAAAAAATTATTTGGAACTATTGATGTTGTGGGCAAACTTGTAAAGATTGATAATAAGTTCCCGGTAAAAGTAACAGGCGTTTATGAAGATTTACCCCATAACAGCGACTTTAAAGATGTTGCTTTTATTGCGCCTTTTGATTTTTATCTTTCCTGCTACGATTGGGCACAGAAAAAATTTACTGACTGGACTAATCAATCGGTTCAGATTTTCACACAATTGAATGCTGGTGCTGACGTAACTCAGGTTTCAGAGAAAATAAAAAATGTTTTGGCAAACAATACATCCGGTGAATTAAAAGCGCGAAAACCTGTATTGTTTCTTCAACCGATGAGTGAATGGCATTTATATTCAAAATTTGAAAACGGCGTAATAGTTACCAGCGATGAACTTAGATTTATCTGGTTCTATGGTATCATCGGAGCTTTTGTATTGATACTTGCGTGTGTAAATTTTATGAATTTAAGTACGGCACGATCTCAAAAACGTGCAAAGGAAGTAGGCATTCGCAAAACACTTGGTTCTTTGCGCAAGCAACTTATCATTCAATTTTTCAGCGAGTCATTTGTGGTTACAGCTATTTCTTTTTTGCTCGCAGTAGTTATAGTTCAGTTTAGCTTGACGTGGTTTAATAATGTTGCGCAAAAACAATTGAGTATTCCGTGGACGAATCCAATATTTTGGGCAACAGGTTTTTTGTTTACAATTTTTACAAGTGTTGTTGCGGGCAGTTATCCTGCACTTTATTTATCTTCTTTTCAGCCTGTAAAAGTTTTGAAAGGAACTTTTCGTGCGGGAGTGTTTTCTGCAATTCCCCGCAAAGCACTTGTTATCTTTCAGTTTACTGTTTCAATTATTTTAATTGTTGGTACTATCGTTGTGTATCAGCAAATCCAATATGCAAAGAACCGCCCGGTAGGTTACACAGGTAATGGGGTGTTGCAAATACAGTTGCATTCCCCCGATTTTCAAAACAAGCTTGATCTTTTCAGAAATGAATTGAAGAGCACCGGTGTTGTAGCAGAAGTAGCAGCATCAGCAAGTCCAGTTACAAGTATATGGTCAACAAATCATGGTTTTTCATGGCAAGGAAAAGATATTTCTCAAATTGAATTTGGCACTATAGCCGTTACGCCTGAATACGGAAAAACAATCGGATGGCAATTCACATCCGGCAGAGATTTTTCGCAGTCGCTTGCAAGTGATTCAATGGGCTTTGTTATAAACGAAGCGGCTGCAAAACTCATGGGCTTGCAAAATCCTGTTGGGCAAATTATTCGTTGGAGTGAAGCAGACAACAAGTCCTTTACTGTTCTTGGTGTTGTAAAAGATATGGTGATGGAATCGCCTTACAGTGCTGCTTATCCTACGATTTTTTTTGTATATCACCGCGACGATATGAATTGCATGTTTGTAAAATTAAATCCCAAAGTAAATGGTAGTATCGCTATAGCAAAAGTTTCTGCCGTGTTCAAAAAAATTATACCATCAGCGCCGTTCGATTATTCATTTGTAAATGAAGAGTTCAATAAAAAATTTGCGAATGAAGAACGAATAAGTGATTTAGGCGGAGTGTTTGCGCTGCTTGCAATTTTTATTTCATGCCTTGGGCTTTTTGGCCTTGCAACTTTTGTTGCCGAACAACGCACAAAAGAAATTGGCGTGCGCAAAGTATTGGGTGCGTCAGTATTTAATCTATGGAGATTATTATCAAAAGAGTTTGTTGTTTTTGTATTGATTGCTTTTTGCATTGCCGTTCCGCT
>JAICKT010000532.1 GCA_025927795.1 Parafilimonas sp.
GGAGATTACACCTATTATGGTAATATCAGGCTTGGTAAGCCGGGCTGCTGCGAAAAGGAAAATTGAATACATCAACCACGCGGTAGTATGCAACAAAATCATTTTCAATTTTTTACTTTGCAGTGGAATAAGCGTATTCATTTTATTATTCGTGAATCAATACGTGGTTTTTATATAATTCATAGAATAAATTTACATCAATACAATCTTTATTTACAGGTTCATTTATGGCTCTAGACAATAATGAATAGATGTTGCTATTTATCGGATAAGAAACATAATTACTTTTATTGAAAATATAGTTGTGTTGCGATATTTTGAATAAGCCAAATTGAATCTTATTAAACCGTAATTTATCAACTAAAGATTCGTGAGGTGAACCGGTGTTTGTTGCCAGAGGTTTTATAATGCGTGCTACTTTATGCAGATAAAGCCATGCCTCCCATTGCTCCGGATGATCTAATATAAAAGGAGATACTAAATCATATATTTTTTGTGTTGTTTTTTCTGCGTACAGATTCCTTTCTTCTTTTATATCAGGATAAATCATATCGAAAAATTGCAAACTAATTTCTTCTAACGAATTTCGGTCGCAGATAACAGGCAGTATAGGAACACAGGCTGCATGTGATAAAAAGCCAACGCCTTTGCGTGCCATTATTTGCTGATTCAGAAAAGATATGAGACAACTGTTTTCATTTTTGTTAGTTTGTGAGCCTGAACCTGTATTTCCATCCATATAAATAACAAGACTTTTTCCTTTTTTTAGTTCCCTGAACATCTGCAGAGCTGAGCTGGAAAATTCTGCATTAATTAAATTAAAGTCATCACTGTTTTCACTGGACAGGCTGCTGAATATTTTTCTAAACATATTGCCCTGCTCCTGCAATACCTTTTGAGAAATTACCAACGAAAAAGGAATACCATATTGTGCCAGCAGCAGATTTATTAAACGATAGGAACCTGTGTGAAAAGTACAGATAATGGCAGGGCTGCTTTTTAGCAATCGCACTGTATGGGTTGTAAAATTTTTTACCTGGATATTGTTAATCAGGTTTATCGCATCCTGTTCTATCATACTTAATTTTTGATGCAATAAAATGTTTTTAAAAATTTCTTCATGCCTCTGGTAAGGAATCTGCGGCAGATAATTGAGGAGGCCCGCACTAACCACATGAAACTGCCTTGTTAAATCATCGCTTTCATAGATATTTAAGTTATAGTACTGCTTGTCAAGTCTTTTTATTTGCTCCTCATATGGAGTGTTTTTTTTATTCATGATATAGCATTTTTGAAAGAAAAAGGAACCCAGCAAGGCTCCTTAATTGATTTTTTAAAATGAGTGTGACATCTATAAAGATGACGGAAGGCAGGAAGTAGGATCAATCCCTTCCATTATTTCTAAGGCTTCGAGGGTGATCCCGTTTTCAAATAGTGAATGTGTTTGCATGTGTTTTTACTTTTAATTGTTATTAAATTGGTTACATGACGAACATCTTATTAAAGAGGGAAATAAAAAAATGAATTACGTGATATACAGGATGCTATATGTATAAAGGTGTATTGTACATGTGAACAGATTTTCAACTTTTGATAAATATCAATGCCACAAATAATAATATCAATACAATAAAAGAAAATCAACAAAAAAACTACTAATTCGGAAAATATCTACGAGCGCACGAGATTAATTATGCTTTTAATCGCCATTTCACATAGGGCAAATGGCTTTTCACGTAATTTATTTTTTTAAAGATTAATACAGATATAAATTGCTACTCAAAGCAGAAATGAAAAGTTGACAGGACTGACTTTCAGCACTCGTTAAAGAAATATTTAAAATGATTGAATAGGACGAAGTGTTCCCAGATGTTGCTCAATCTTTGAGCATTTGAAGGATAAAAATAAAAAAATAAAAAATATTGCGGCTGATCACCGCCTGGGACATGTACCTACGCCCATAGCTGCGCAGTTATAAAGTTTGGTGCATAAAATTTTAAATTAAAAAACATGAAAAAATTTTCAATCAGGTTATTAATGCCGATTCTTGCAATAGGCATCGGAATTCTTGCGATGAGTTTCAAACCTTCCTTTAAAAGCAATCAAATTATTACAGGGAGTAAGGTATATTCTTCATTTACTGCAAAACAAATAAAACAACAGAACCGGCCAATGGTAACAGCTGCCGCAGTTGCATTTGTTCGCGCTGCTACACCTGAAGTTGCCGATGCCGTGGTTGAAGCATGTCCTGAACTTTTAGTCGCTGCCGCTGCTTTAGCTCAACCTACAGCTAAGGCAAGCCTTGCTTCTATGAATGAAGACAAATTCAATGAGCTTCTCTCAAAAAGTGAAGAATTAGATTTAGATGCGAAATAAAATTGCAATGTAATTTAAAGTGTGCCTATTTTAAAGTAAACATTAGACACACTTTAATGTTTTTAAATAAAAAATATATCCCTATTAAAATGACCCCAATAAAATTTAAAATAAAACTGGTGAGTTTATTTTCGCTTACTATATTATTATTTTACTGGGTGATTACAATTTTCTACGTTCTTCCTCCGAATGATTTAAATGTTAGATCTTATAGATTTTATAAATATTTTGATATAATGTTCTTCCA
>JAICKT010000286.1 GCA_025927795.1 Parafilimonas sp.
CGCATAAAGCATTAATGTCTGTTGGTTCTTTTATACCTTTTGTTTGTTTTGAATGTTGCAACATTCCTTTTACAATAGCATCTGCACGCTTGCCATGATGATTTATTTTTTCTTCATTTGATTCTATATCATCAGCAATTGCATTTACCTCTTCAACATTTCCTTTTTTGATTTCTGTTTTTAATTCTCCAATCAATTCTTTATTCACTTCAGAAAAATTATTTACGAAGTTTAATGGGTTTTGAATTTCATGCGCAATGCCGGCGGTGAGCTCTCCAAGAGATGCCATCTTTTCACGTTGTACTAATTGTGATTGAGTTTCCTTTAATGCATGGGTACGTTCTTCAACCTTTTGTTCCAGTATTTCATTTTGTTGAAGAATAAGTCTTTCTTTTTCTTCAAGATTTATCAACAATTCTTTTTGTGCCTTATATTTTTCTTTTATATAATTATTGATGTTTAATTCCAATGCTAAAGAAAATATAATCATCCACCACATGTATTGAATCATGAAAAGATTATTTACAGCGCGGGAATAAGAAATAATATTCTGAAGCATTAATATCCAAAGCACAAAAATTGCAAAACCAACAGCAAAGCCTATAAATATTAAACGAATAATTTTTTCATGCTTCAGGTAAAAACAAAGAATAACAACAGCAACAAATACTGCGGCAGCAACTACCATATTTATAGTGGCAGCAAGCGATCTGAGACCAACAAGATAAAGCGGAATTGAAATAATCTGAAGTAAACTTGAAATAAGAAATGTGCTGGATGCAACCGGTATTCTTTTTTTGGTATTTAAAACGGAATTAAAAAATAACCAAACGAAAATTGTGCCTATACTAATTATCACTGTTCCATAATCTGTAAGTGGCAATGCAAAAGCCGGAAACCATTGAGATGCATCACCACAATAAATTGTTCCGTATAAAAAGAAAAAAATTACCTGTATAAAAAAATAGAAATAATATGTTTCGCGGGAAGCTATAAATAATGCAAGAGCATAAAAAGCAATAATGAAAGAAATGCCATAAAAAATTCCATAGAAAGTATCTTCAGGATGTTGTTTTTCTGAAATAGCTTTCATATCACCGATGTAAAGCGGAAATATGCAAATATGATTTTCTATCCTGAGATAAATTTCTTTTTCTTCGCCAGGTTTAAGTTGAAGCGCAAATAAAAATGACCTGTTTTTAATTTCGCGTTTGCTAAATGGAAAACTTCTTCCTGTTTCTTCTCTTGTATAATTGTAATTGACGGGCTGAAATAAAATAACGCTATGCAGGTTAGGAAAGTCTACATTAAAAATCCAATCTTTATGTGAAAGGTTTTTTATTCTTATTCTGCACCAGACCGATGTTTGTTTTGTACCAAAATTCGGAACCTCCTGTGTACTTTGTTTAAATTGCAATTGATATTCAGGAGAGAGAATTTGTTGCAGTGAAAGCCTTTCAGTTTTATCTTCCAATAAATCAATTTGCCTGCCGATGCTGATAAGCGAAGTAGCATCAGTAAGCACTATTGGTTGCCTGCAAAAAGCCTGGATACTTATAGTGCTGAAGAAAATGATAGCAGTTAGAAATCTTATCATAAGGCATTAAAGATTCTTCTAAGATAAACAGATTTTTATATTAAGTTTTTAATAGCAATTCAATTATAAACTCACTTCCCTCGCCTTCTATGCTGTTTACTTTTATAGTTCCGTTATGTTCTTTTGTGATGATGTCATACGCTAAACTCAAACCCAAACCTGTCCCTTGTCCGGTTGGTTTTGTTGTAAAAAAAGGTTGGAAGATTTTATCAATAATATTTTGCGGAATGCCGTTACCGTTGTCGCGTACTACAATTTCTACTTTATCATTTATTCTGCGGGTTTTTACTTCAGCTAATGGCTGATAGCCATTAGCCATTAGCTTTTTCTTTTCATTCACTGCATAAAAAGCATTATTAAATAAATTTAAAAGCACTCTTCCAATATCCTGCGGTACAACATTTATTTTGCCAAGCGGTTCATCAAAATCTGTTTTGTAATCTGCATTAAAACTTTTGTCTTTTGCACGCATGCCATGATAACTCAATCGTAAATATTCATCACACAAAGCATTAATATCTGTTGGTTCTTTTATACCTTTTGTTTGCTTTGAATGTTGCAGCATGCCTTTTACAATCGAATCTGCACGCTTGCCGTGATGATTTATTTTTTCTTCATTTTCTTTAATATCTTTTGCTATTGATTTTATTTCATCAATGTTTCCTTTATCAGCTTCTTGTTCTAATTCATCAACCAATTCCTTATTCACTTCACTAAAATTATTTACGAAGTTTAACGGGTTTTGTATTTCATGTGCAATGCCTGCAGTAAGCTCGCCGAAAGAAGCCATTTTTTCGCTTTGTATTAGTTGGGCTTGAGTGGATTTTAGTTCTGATAAAGTGCTTTCTACTTTCTCTTTTTGGTGTTGTATTTCTTCTTTCTGGTGTTGCAATAACAGATTTGCTTTTTGTTTTTGCTTATTGTTTTTAAACTGTATTAAAGCAATAACAATTACAGCTAGTACAACAATTCCAAGAGCGGTAATTATAAAGAGCTGTTGATTCTTTATTCGTTTTGCTTCTGCATCTCTTTTATCCTGTTCTGCCTTTGCAACAGCCTCTTTTTTATCAAATTCATATTGCATTTCAGCCTGTAGAGTTTTTTTAGCAGTTTCTTCGTTCATCAAACTGTCACGATAGAGAATATAGTTTTGATAATGCTGCAACGCCTCCTTATAATTTCCGTTGAGTGTGTCCAAGTTTATTAATCGAAAATAGATCCCATACAACAACCCTTTATGATTTGTGTTTTGAGCAATCGATAATGCCTTCGAATAATATGTTTTCGCGTTATTCAAGTTTATTTTTCTGTCGCCTTCTTCATTCGCTTTGCTGAGGTTTAAGTAACAATCTCCCAATTGAACAAATGTTACACGAGGTGACATCTTTCCTTGTTCTTCGAGCTTTAAACGAAGTTTATAATATTTTAGAGCTTGATAAAATTTCTTTGTAAGCATTTGCTTTGTCGTCATTGCTTAAAAAAGTTTCTCCCTGACCATTATAGGATTGACCAATGTTTCCATATGTGAAAGGCATCCTGTAATCAACACCTCTTTTTCCTAAAAGCTGATAAATTTTAAGAGCATAAAAAAACTGCGCCAAACCCGCACTATCATTGCCTTTTTCTATATAAATAATACCCAGTGCATTACTCATGTCGGCAATACCATTAGAGTCATGATTTTCTCGAAACGTTTTTAAAGCTTGTATTGTGTATTTAACAGCTAAAGAATCATTACCAGTATCTACATAGATTTTCGCTAAAGATTGCAGGCACCTTGCAATGGCTTGTTTACGGTTAATTGATTCGTTAATCCTTAACGCAATCAATATATTTTTTAGATATTCTGCCTGGTCTTGTTTAAAACTCCAATAACCTTCTGCAATATTATAGTAACAATCAGCGAGCTTTGCATTATTGTTGTTTTTTTTTAAAATGTTTATTGCACTATTGTAATATTTTAAAAGTTCATCAAAACTACCGCGTTCTCCAACATAGCTGCTCCCTGCAAGTGCTACCGCATAGTTATAATCAGCAATACCCTCACCATTTTTGAAATTTATTTCTTTTGAAAGAATTAGCGCGTCTTTTGCATATTTCATCGAAGCGCTTCTGTCCTCGACAAGCAATTCGCTTAGTTCATTCAAAGTATTCACCTTATTGCTATCTTCTTTTTGCGTTTGCAGAACCTTTTTGAGGGAATCAATTTTTAGGGAATCGCTCTGGGAAAACGTATTTATTGTTGTTAACAACAACCAAATTGATATAAGATAAATTTCTCTCATACAGTTGTTGGTAGCTGAATGATAAATGTTGTTCCTTGACCTTCCTTTGTTTCTACTTTTATTTCACCGCCGTGTGTTTTGATTATATCATAACTCAAACTCAATCCCAGCCCTGTTCCTTCGCCTGTTGGTTTGGTGGTAAAGAATGGTTGGAATATTTTATCAACAATATTTTGAGGAATACCGTTACCATTATCGCTTACTTTGATTTCAATTTTATCAGTTAATTTTTTTGTTTGAACGGTTACTAAACCTGTCAGGTCTTCAAGACCTGACAGGTTTTTACGCTTTACGCTAACAGCATAAAAAGCATTGTTGTATAAGTTGAGCAACACTCTTCCAATATCCTGCGGAACTATATTTATCTTATTAATTGAGTTATCAAAATCAGTTTTAAAATCTGCATTAAAGTTTTTGTCTTTTGCACGCATGCCATGATAACTTAATCGTAAATACTCATCGCATAAAGCATTTATATCTGTTGGTTCTTTTATACCTGTTGTTTGTTTTGAATGTTGCAGCATACCTTTTACAATTGCATCAGCACGTTTACCATGATGATTTATTTTTTATTCATTGTCTCTTATGTCCTTTGCAATTAAGATTGCTTCTTCATTGTTGTTATTCTTTAATTCATTTTCTAATTCATCAACTAGTTCTTTATTCACATCAGAAAAATTATTCACGAAGTTTAACGGGTTTTGTATCTCATGCGCAATACCTGCGGTGAGCTCTCCAAGTGAAGCCATCTTTTCGGATTGAATAAGTTGGGCCTGGGTAGATTTTAATTCACTTAGTGTGCTTTCTACTTTTTCTTTTTGTTCATTAAGTAAAACATTTGCTTTTTGTTTTAGTCTGTTACTGCGGAAAAAAAAGAAGGCAATCAATAAAAGTATCAGCATAAATGCAAGTAGTGTGTACATTCTAAGTTTGCTGTCATTTTCTTGCTGCTGTGCCACAAGTTCCTGTTGCTGCAATTGTTTATCGAAAGCAAAGCTCTGCGCTTCCCTTGTTCTTTGCTGATTAAACAAAATATCATTTAAGCTGATAGCCATTTTTAAATACTTCAAGGCACTATCTTTTAAGTTTTTTGACTCGTAAATATTAGCCAGCAGTGTTGCTGCGGGAAGCATATCCGCAGGATGTGTTTTACCCCATTTTTGCAATACCTGGTTAGAATAGTAAATAGCAGAATCTGCTTCGCCTTCACTTAAATAAATTTTAGCAATTCCATTATAAGCATTGAGAATATAGTTTCCAAAGTTTCCGTTAGTTTCTGAGGAAATTGCTTTTTTATAAAATTCTAAGGCAAGCTTATTATGCCCGGATTTCGCATGAATAGATCCTAGTATTATTAAAACTCCATCCATATCTTTTTTTAAGTGATACACTTTTTCAGCATAAAACAATGCTGAATCTAATTGATTGTTTTTCTCATAAACAGAACTTAACATTACTTCTAAAGTCAATCTACCCTCGTGTAACAATAATGCTTCGCGTATAATTTTGACTGCTTGTTTATAATCCTGTTGATCTCTATAGCAGAAACCCAAACCGCCCAAAGCATAAACAATTCCGGAACTATCGTTTAGCTTTCTGAATAAGGCTAAGGATTTAAATAAAAAATCTAGTGCAAGCGGGTAATTGCCCAATGTTGTGTATGCATTCCCCATATCCATCATGGCATATGCTTTACCAGACTCAAAATTCAATTTTTGTGAAAGCTGTAATTCTTTTTGAGCGTACAGTAAAGCTGTATCAGCAAATGACCATGAATAATATTCACTCAATTGATCCAGCAGCCATACTTTATTGGTGTCTTCTTTTGAAGTTAGAAGAAGTGTTTTTAAACTGTCCGTAGCATTGTCCTGTGCTAAACATTCCATGGAAAGAAAAAGAAGAATTAGATGCAAAAAGTTTTTCATCATGTATTTGTTAAAAGCAATTGTATTTTAAACTCACTTCCTTCGCCTTCCTTTGTTTCAACTTTTATTTCACCGC